>DAHVWT010000042.1 GCA_027327915.1 Elusimicrobiota bacterium | reverse complement strand
TGTTGCGGAGCTTGTCGGCGGCCTGCCAAAGCTTCTCCTCGAAACCGAGGGTGGCTCCGTTGCCGTTCCCTTTGATCATGCTCTTGTTCTTAGGCATCTCAGACTCGCTGGTATTTCTTGCCCTTGGCTTTTAGGACTTCGCTGCGCAAGAAGAACCAAGCCTCGTGGCCGCCAAGCTGGCCCCATGGCTTGAGTTTGCCTTGTCCAATCCAGGAATAGATGGTCGGCCTGGTAATTTCCAGCAACCGACAGGCTTCTTGAGTGCTGACGATGTCTTCCGGTCGCATAGCAAGATATTCAACAAAAGTTTTACATATAGGTCAAAAAAGTATGCGGAATTGCCTTGCTTTCTCGGCGAAACGAATGTATGAGTGTCCTTGATGGGTCCCGATGATTTACTCGCCGAGTTCTCAATATACCTGGAACACGAAAGGGCGGCGGCTCAGGCCACCGTCGCCGGCTACCGCTATCCCGTCCGCGGATTCCTTCGTCACCTCGGTGAACGGAGATTAGAGCCGGCCGACGCATCGGCGAGGGACATTTCGGATTATTTGGGAGCCCAGGCGGCGCGAGGCCTCAAGCCGGCGTCGGTCTTTAGCATCGGGATGGCCATCCGCTGCTTTTATCGATTCCTCCTCGCCAAGGGCTATGCTCCGTCCGATCCGAGCCAAGCGGTCGGACTCCCTAAGTTTCGCTCCCGTGTGCCCGACCCTCTGACCGAGGAGCAGGTAGCCGCGATGCTTTCTTGCCCGGGCGGGCGCTATGTCCAAGTCCGCGACGCGGCGATTCTCGAACTGCTCTATTGCGGGCTGCGGATCGGCGAGGCGCTCGGCCTTGAGGACGTGAAGGCCGAGTTCGACCAGCGGCGGGAGCTGGTGCGGCGCTTCGTCAAGAAGGTCGTGGTGCGCCCCGACAGGACGGCGCAAATGACTTGGGACCTGCCCGCCGTCGTGAGCTTCTTCGACGGTCAGGAGGTCCCAGGCGAGACCCTCGACTTGAGGGTATTGAGGTTAAATGGTTGCGGGGGCTGGATTTGAACCAGCGACCTCAAGGTTATGAGCCTTGCGAGCTACCGGGCTGCTCTACCCCGCAAAGACATCATAGCAAAGCCGGGGGCAAAAAGCCAAATGCTCGATCCAACCGAGAATCCCGTGAGAATCCCGACGTCGCTCCCGGGCGGAAAGTCCTACCGCCGCAGATTCGCCGCCTGCAGCAACAGGTCTCGCGGAACGCGGGGAGCGGGCATGGAGCTCGCCGCCCGCCGCTTTTGGGAATCGGCCGGGGAAGACGCGCCGCCGCCCAACGCTTGATCGAGCATCGCCCCAAGGCGCACGCCCGCCATCTCGAGGCGCTGGTAGACGATCGGCTGCATCTTGGCCTGGTAGTCCTGGCTCATCACCCCGCCGTCCGCGTCGTAGGCGGGATAGATGGTGTTCTTGGCGATCGAAAAGCTCTCCATCGCGGCGTCGGCAGCCATATTCCCGCCGATCCATCCCCTCACATCCCGGCCCGCGATGTCATGGATGAGCCGCCGCGCGAGGGCTTTGACGTCGGTGTCTTGCGCCTGGGACCGCGTCTCGATGAGATCGTCCCAGACATAGTGCAGCTTCATGGCCGAGCCATTCAGGGTCACCGCCTCCTCGTTGCCCCCGTAATCGCTCCGGCCGTCGGGAAGGTTCCTTTCGGCGCAGTGGAGGGGCTGGTGGGCGTCGCCGACGAAGTGCACGAGGAACATGAGCGCCATCCTCCGAGCCGGCGCCGCCGCCGAGGCGTCCGAGAGCGTCTTTAATTGGGAGCCGATCTGCCCCACCACGCAATCCTTGTTTGAATCGGTCCGGTTGAATTGGGAGGCCGTGCGCGTGCAGTAGGGAGCGAGATTTGAGGCCGAGGGATCGTCGGAAACCGGGATATTGATGAAATGCCACGCGGACGTCGTCCTATCCGGCGACAGCTGGCCGATGCCCGGACAGACGAAGGGCGCCTTGCCGTCTCGCAGTTGGTCGGCGCAGCTGGCGAACTGGTCGAGCGTCGTTTGGCCGATGAGGGAGGAGAGGGCCCGCTGGGTCGCCGGGCTGATCCGGCTCTGGGCGATCAGTGCGATCACGGCATGGCCTTCGGGCCCCCAAGCCGCGGCCGGTCCCGTCATGCCCGCCGACAACGCCGCGACAAATGAAAAAACCAAGGCGGCCCTTCGACAGCGATGCCGCATATCCCTTTCCCCCCCCCTTCTTTCCGCCTCCCGCTTTCAGCCGGACGAGGATGAGTCTAACATAAAGACCGGTTTTGTCAAGCCGCGCGTCCGAAAACAAAAAACCTAAGACCGAGAGGAATGACGGCCGGCCCACGCGATGATTTCATGCGCCGATGATCGGAATTTTTATGTTGATTTTTTCGCCAAGACCCTTTAATATCTTTTCTTAAGTACGCGCGAGAGCGCGGGAGGCCATCCGTGGAAACTGTCTTTTCCAGCGGCGTCATGCAAGGCGGGATTGTCGACGCCCTTCTCGTCCACCCCTACTGGTATTTCTTCCTCATCGCGTCGCTGGCGGCCGCCGGCATCCTGTGCCTTCTCCGCTGCGTGGGCCTGATCAAGCGATGTCCCCTCTGGCCCATGCCCTTCCTTAAAGGTCCCACGTCCGCGCGAAATCCAAACATAGACCCCTCCGCATAGCTTCCGCGGCCTCGAAGGGAGCCTCCGCCCGGAAGCCGCGCTGTCTCGTCCCAAGAAACTGATATACTCCCCGTCATGGCCGCTTATTACAAGAAACGCCGCCGCAACCAGGGACCCAACAAGAACGAGGCGAAGGTCGCCCGCGCGCAGAGGGCCGAGAGCTCGGCGCGGATGGCCGGAGTCATGGGGGCGCGCTTCCCCTCCATCAAGCGACTGACCCTCCACCTGATCTTCCTCGACCGGCAGCGCGTCCTCGAGGAGAAAGACCTCTCGATAAGCCCTCAGGAGGCCGCCACTTTTTTGTTCCCATGCCCGGGGCGCTGCGGGCGCGGCCAGTTCGATATCGCCGTCAAGATCGCGGAGGCCGTCACGGGGCGGCTCCCGCTTTTTGAGTTCAGCCTTCCCTGCGCGGAACCCTACTACAGCGCCAAGGCCGAGCCCTGCGGCTGCGAATTGAAGGGGCGCATGCAGATTGATTTTTTCCCGGCCCCCGCCGACACCGCCAAGGCCGAATCGGCTTAAGCCGCGCCCGCCGCCTGACGCCGAGGCCTCTTGAATCAGCGCAGGACCGTCGTCTCGAGGACGATCAGCACGATCCCGATGATGGAGCCGCCGGCGATCCCCCCCGCGCAGAGCGTCTCCCGGTTCTCCACGAAGGCGCGGTAGGCGAGGCTTTTCGGATCCTTCAAGAACTCGCCGCAAAGCCAGAAGGCGAAAGCCCCCAAGAACATCGCCAGCGAATCCGAGAACGGAAGGACGAAGGCGAGGCCGAGGCCCACCGGCGAAAGAGGGATGCGGCCGCGAGTCTTGATGTTGGCGATCTCAAGGGCAATCCCCAGGATCGCGCCGACAAGGATCGCGAGCCGCGCCGTCGGATGGAGGAAATGAAGCCCCTTGGTGAGCACTTCGGCGACCGCGCGCCAGACCTGGGCGGAGGGCATGGGGAGCTTGTCCGACATCAACAGCGAGAGATCCCCATGGATCATGAGATTGAACACGGGCACCGAAACCGCCGCCCCGGCGAGAATCCCCAGGACGTGCCCGAACGCCTGATGCCGGGGCTTGCCGCCCAGCATGTAGCCCGGCTTGATGTCCATGAGGAGGTTCGAGGCGCTGGAGGAGACCTCGCTCGTGATGCAGGCGGTCATGAGATTCGTCGTGACGTTTCCAGGAGCCAGACCGCTGTAGGTGAGCTGCGTGAGCTTCCCCAACGCGCCCACGGGCGTGATCGAGGTGAGCCCCGTCGAGTTGACGGCGATGAGGGTGAAAACGAAGACGAGCGGGACGGAAATAGCCCCCAGCCACCACTTGATCCCGAAAAACTCGTGACCCGCCCAGACGGTGAGGAGCCCGATGACGGGGATGCCGACGAGAGAGAGCCAGAGGGGAAGCTCCACGTCTCCCAGGACGTCGTCCGCGCGGGCGCGGCCGCCGTGGAGAGCCTTGCGCAGCGATTCGACGATGACGGCGGGCTTTGAAAGAAAGGCGACCAAGGAGGCCGCGGTCATCATCGCGACGCCGCCCCAGAGCGCCCACATCGTGATGTTCTTGAAACCCGCGCCGTGGATGACGCCCGCCTTGATCAGCGGCGGGGCGAGAAAAACGTAGTTGACGATCGCGCCGACGAGCAAGGAAACCCCCGTCTTGATCCCCATGATTCCCCCCGCCGCGACCATGACGATCGAGCTGTCTAATTGGATGGTGAGGTTTTGCAGCGGGATCCCATCGATCCTGGGCGTCCACCAGCGGTAAACAAAGCCGTCCCAAAAAGCGGGAAGCCGCGCCCATTGAAGGCGCAGGGCCTCCATCACTTTGCCGCTGCGCATCGTCTCGATGAGGGCCGAAAGCCCGGCTCCGATAGCGAGAAGCTTCGCCTTGAACATCCCGTCCGTCCCCTCCCCCTCGTGGAGATTGTTCATGACCACCCCCGCGGCGAAGCCCTCGGGGAAAGGCAATTGCTCGTCGTTGATGAAGCGCTTTTTGAGGGGAAAGGCGAAAAGCACCCCGAGGACGCCCAAGAGCGCCATCCAGATCATCGTGTGCTGCCACGGGACCGTGCGGTTCGTCACCACCATGTAGGCCGCCAAGGACGAGATCAGCGGCGAGGTAACGTAGCCCGCGCTCGTCGCGATCGACTGCATCGCGTTGTTTTCGAGCAGCGTCATCTCGCGGCCCAGGCGAAGCTTGGATAGGATCTTGAACATGGCGAAGGAGAGGATGACGGAGGAAATGCCCACCCCCAAGGTCCATCCCGTGCGGATGCCGACGTAGAGGTTGGTCAGGCACAGCGCCCCGCCCAGGAACATCCCCGTGAGGGCCGAGCGGACGGTGAGCTGGGGCATGTCCCCCCGGTAGACGCGCTCGCGCCACCAGCGGTCCTTCTCGGCCAAGCTCCACGTCCGCACCTGCTCGGGCGTCAGCTCGTGGATGGCCATGCGGGAGGGTTTTAAAAGCCGTCGGCGCTTATTATACCCTTCTTCGCCGCGACAGCCCCTCAGCTGATCGGATTCCCCTCGGTCCTTGGCGCGGCTAAAAGAACTGGATGATGTCCACGTTGAACGTGTATTGGTCCCGGCGGGTCCCGTCATCGTACGGGGTCGGTCCATTGAAGGCTCGGTCGTAACGGATCTCGGGGCGGATCTCGGTGAGGGCCGTCAAGGAGTGCGTGACGCCGACGGTCCAGCTCGCGTATTGGGTCGCGAACCCGGTCCTCTCGCCGTTGACGTCGTCGAGCCAATCGTTGCGGACCGACAGGAAATCCTTGGGCCCGAGCTTGTACTCCGTGTAGTTGACCGCCCCCCACTCGCGGGACATCCCCGGCAAGGGAGCGCCGCAGCCGCCGCCGCCAAAGGCGGTGACCGGGCCGAAATTGCAGGTCCCCCCCAGGACGGCGTCCCACTGGTCCATGTAGTAGCCCTCGGTCTCCGTGAAGAAATCCGGGGTGAAGCGATGGCTCCAGGTCATGTTGAACTCCTGGAGATTGTCGTGGTTGGCCATGAACTTCCCATTATTGAAGGATGTCGCGCCGCCCCAGAGGGAATTATTGTTGTTCGGGGCCACCCACCGGAGCAGGGCCTGGCCCGTCGGCTGGGCCGCGGGGGCCCAGGGCGCGATGTCGTCTCCGGCGTTGACGCCCAGAAGGACGCTCCACTCGTCGTTGATCTTCACCGCGGCGTTGGCGCCTGTCTGGGTGTAGGCGTCGTAGGAGAACATCAGGGAGTGCGTGTAAAGGAAATTCTGGGGAGCAAACTGCGCCTCGATGTTGGCGGGGGAAATATAACGCCCGATCGTGACGACGGCTCCCTGGGCGACGCGGGGAAGATATAACTGGACATTGGCCACCACGGGATCGAAGCCGTAGAGCTTGTTTTCCTGGAGCAGCTGCTGGCTGAAAATGCCTTGGCTCGTGGTATAGCGGTAGTCCATGCCGTAAAGTCCGTCGAACACGAATCCCCAATCCGCGCGCTTCGTCTGGACCGTGTCCGGAAGGCGCTCGACCTGCAAGACCGCCTGGTCGAGCTGGACGGAGTTGGGAACGATATCGTAGGTCATCGGCTGATTGGAGCGCTTCGAACTGCTGGCGTTGTAGCCGGCGTCCGCCCAGCCGGAAATCGAGATGCGATGGTCTCGAAGCCACGAGGAATGCCGCTGCAGAAAATCGTTGAGCGGCGAATTCGGGGCGGCGCTCGAAACGCCGATCGTCGGCCCCAAATACTCCGTTTGCGGGAAGATGGAGTCGTAAGGAGCCGGCAGCGCCCGCCGGCCGGAACTCGCATCCTGAGCGAAGACCCCGATCGGAGCCGCCAAGAAAACAAGGACCGCCAGACCGAGCGCCACTCAGCGCGTTCCTCCGGGCTTCCGGCGATCGAGGTCCAGATTCAGCTCCAAAACGTTGACCCCCGGCTCCCCCAGAACCCCCAGGAATCGGCCGCGCGTGTGCCTCGCGACGACCTCCATGACCTCGCCGATCTTGAGTCCGCGAGCCGAGGCCACTCGGGCCGCCTGGTAGCGCGCGGCCGCCAGGCTGATCTCGGGGTCAAGCCCGCTTCCCGAGGCCGTGACGAGATCCACGGGAACGGGAGCCCGATGGCCCGGATCGGCTTGCCTCAAGGCCTTCGCGCGTTCCGCGACGGCCTTGAGCAGGTCGGGGTTCGTCGGCCCTAGATTGGAACCCGAGGACGAGCCCGCGTTATAGGGCGGCGTCGTCGCGGAGGGCCGCCCCCAGAAATAGCACGGAGCGGAAAACCGCTGACCGATCAGCGCCGAGCCGACGACCTTCCCGTCTTGCTCAATCAGGGTTCCGTCGGCCTGGCGCGGGAAAAGGACGCGGGCGATTCCCGTGACGGCAAGAGGATAGACGAGCCCCGTCAAGAGGCTCAACGCCGCGATGGAACGAATCGCGATCAGAGCCTGTCGCCAATCCATATCAGGCCAGATGGCAGGCGACGAGCATCATGTCGATGAGCTTGATGCCGACGAAGGGCGCGACGACGCCGCCCAAGCCGTAGATCAGGACGTGGTCCCGCAAGAGCCGACTGGCCGGTACGGCGCGGTACTTGACTCCGCGCAGAGCCAAGGGGAGAAGGACGACGATGATGAGGGCGTTGAAGATCACCGCCGAGAGAATCGCGCTCTCGGGAGTCGCCAGATGCATGATGTTGAGCGCCTTAAGCGCCGGATACGTCGTCGCGAAAGCGGCGGGGATGATGGCGAAGTACTTCGAGACGTCATTGGCGACGCTGAAGGTCGTCAGCGCCCCGCGGGTGATCAGAAGCTGCTTTCCGATCTCCACGATCTCGATCAATTTGGTGGGATTGGAGTCGAGGTCCACCATGTTGCCCGCTTCCTTGGCGGCCTGCGTCCCCTGGTTCATCGCCACCGCGACGTCCGCCTGGGCCAAAGCCGGGGCATCGTTGGTTCCGTCCCCGGCCATGGCGACGAGCCGCCCCTCCTTTTGGATGTCCCGGATGAGGCGCAGCTTCGCCTCGGGCGTCGCCTCGGCGAGGAAGTCGTCCACACCGGCTTCCGCCGCGATCGCCGCGGCCGTCATGGGGTTATCCCCCGTGATCATGACGGTCTTGATCCCCATGCGGCGCAATTCGGCGAAGCGCTCGCGGATGCCGCCCTTGACGATATCCTTTAAATGCACGACGCCCAGCACCTTGCCGCGGTCGGCAACGGCCAGCGGGGTCCCTCCCTCTTTGGAGATCCGTTCGACCACGGCCCGGACCTCCACGGGAAAGGTCCCCCCTTGCCCCTTGACGTAGGCTTCGACCGCGTCGGCGGCGCCCTTGCGGATTTGTCGTCCGTCGTGGAGATCGACGCCGCTCATGCGGGTCTGGGCGGTGAAGGGGACGAAGCTCGCTCCCAGCTCGTGAACGTTCCGATGCCGCAAACCATAACGCTCCTTGGCCAGCACCACGATGCTGCGCCCCTCCGGCGTCTCGTCGGAAAGAGACGCCAGTTGAGCCGCGTCGGCCAAGACCTCGCGGGAAACGCCCTCGGCCGGGAGGAAGGAGACCGCCTGACGGTTGCCTAGCGTGATCGTCCCCGTCTTGTCGAGAAGAAGAACATCCACGTCGCCCGCCGCTTCGACCGCCCGGCCCGACATCGCGATGACGTTGGCCTGGATCAACCGATCCATCCCGGCGATCCCGATCGCGGCCAGGAGCCCTCCGATCGTCGTTGGGATGAGGCAGACCAAAAGGGCGATCAGCACCGTCACCGTGACCGGAGAGCCCCGGCCCACCTGCGAGACGCTGTAGAGGGAAAAAGGAAGCAAGGTCGCCGTCGCGAGCAGGAAAACGATGGTCATGCCGGCAAGCAGAATGCTCAACGCGATCTCGTTGGGGGTTTTCTGGCGCTTCGCCCCCTCCACCATATCGATCATGTGGTCGAGGAAGGTATCGCCGGGGTTCGCGGTGACGCGCACGACGATCCAGTCCGAGAGGACGGTGGTTCCGCCGGTGACGGCGCTCCGGTCGCCGCCGCTTTCGCGGATGACGGGGGCGCTCTCCCCCGTGATCGCCGCCTCGTTGACCGAGGCGACCCCCTCGATGACCGTGCCGTCCATGGGAATGACGTCCCCCGCCTCGACGAGCACCACGTCCCCCTTGCGAAGCCGGCTGGCGGGAACGGCGGCCGGGGTTTCCCCGCGCCGTCCTTGCGCGAGGAGCTTCGCCGGGGTTTCCTTGCGCGCTTGGCGCAACGTCGCCGCCTGGGCCTTGCCGCGCCCCTCGGCGACGGCTTCCGCGAAATTAGCGAAAATGACGGTAAACCAAAGCCACAGGCTCACGGCCAGGATGAAGCCCGATCGCATCTCCCCGTGGCCGAGGGCCGCCTCAACCCAAAGCGCCGTCGTCATGAGGCTTCCCACCTCGACCACGAACATCACCGGATTCTTGATCTGATGCCGCGGATCGAGTTTCGCGAAGGCCGCCCCAGCCGCCGGGATCAGGATCTTGGCATCGGAGAGCAGGCGGATCTTGGCCGCTTTTTTCATGCGCCCTTCCCGATCATCAGGAGATGCTCGGCGATCGGCCCCAAGGCGAGCGCCGGGAAAAACGTCAGCGCTCCGACCATGACCACGATGCCCACCAGGAAGACGATGAAAAGAGGCGTATGCGTCGGAAGGGTGCCCGAGCTCTCGGGGACGAATTTTTTGCGCGCCAAGGATCCCGCCATCGCGAGCACCGGGACGGCGATCCAGTAGCGCCCGAAGAACATCGCGAGCCCGATCGTGACATTATAGAACGGCGTGTTGGCGTTCAAGCCCGCGAAGGCGCTGCCGTTGTTGTTGGCGCCGGAGGAGAAGGCGTAGAGGATCTCGGAGAAGCCATGCGGGCCGGGGTTCGAGACTCCCGCGCGGCCGGCCGCGCAGGCCACCGCGACCGCCGTTCCCAAAAGCGCGCAGGCCGGCGAGACGAGAATGCCGATCGAGGCCATCTTCATCTCGAAGGATTCAATCTTCTTGCCGAGATATTCCGGCGTGCGCCCCACCATGAGCCCGGCCAAAAAGACCGCGACGACGGCGTAGAGGAGCATCCCATAAAGCCCCGAGCCCACCCCACCATAGACCACCTCGGAGAGCTGCATCAGGGCCATGGGGACGAGGCCCCCCAGCGGGGTGAAGGAGTCGTGCATGGAGTTCACGGAGCCATTTGAAACGGAGGTCGTCGCCGTCGCCCAAATGGCCGAACTCGCGATCCCCAATCGCGTCTCCTTGCCCTCCATGTTTCCCCCGGGCTGTTCGATCGTCGGCCGTTGGTCGACGCCGAGAGCGTCGAAGGCGGGGTTTCCCTTCTGTTCGCTCGCGACGCACAGCCACAGCATCGGGACGAAGATCAGGGTCATGGCGGCCAGGAGCGCCCAGCCCTGGCGAACGTCCCCCACCATCTTCCCAAAGGTGAAGCAAAGCGCGGCCGCGATCAGCACCAAGGATTCCATTTCGAGGAAGTTTGACAGCGGGGTCGGGTTCTCGAACGGATGCGCCGAGTTCGCGTTGAAAAAGCCTCCTCCGTTCGTCCCCAACTGCTTGATGGAGATCTGCGATGCCGCGGGGCCAAGCGCGATCGTCTGCCCGGCCATGGGCTTGCCCCGGGAATCCTGGGCGATCTCGATCACGGATGCGGCCGCATAGGGCTTGAGCGTCTGCACGACCCCCTGCGAGACGAGGATGACGGCCAGCACCGCCGACAAGGGAAGCAGGATATAGACCACGCCGCGGATCATGTCCGTCCAGAAATTCCCGACCGTGGCCGACTGTCGCCTCACGAAGCCGCGGATCAAGGCCGCCATGACGGCCATGCCGCCGGCCGCGCTGACGAAATTCTGGACGGTCAGCCCCAGCATCTGCGTGAGGTAGCTCATCGTCGTCTCACCGCCATAGCCCTGCCAGTTGGTGTTCGTCGCGAAGCTCACCGCCGTATTAAAGGAAGAATCCGGAGAAACGGCGGCCATTTTCATGGGGTTGAGCGGCAGGAGATGCTGAAGCCTCTGGAGGGCATACAGCGCGAAAAGTCCCGCCGCGTTAAAAAGGAGCTTCGCCACGGCGTAGTTTTGCCAGCTCATCTCCTCGGCGGGGTCGACGCCGCAGAGCCGGTAAAGTCCCCGTTCCAAGGGCAAAAGCCATCGAACCGGGCGCGGGACGCGCCCTTCGTAGATTTCCGCCATATAAGCCCCCAACGGCTTGACGCAGGCGAGGAAAACGGCGATATAGATCGCGCCTTGCAGGAGATTATTGGCGTTCATTTAAAAAAGCTCGGGCTTGAGCAGCGCGACAACCAGATAGACGAGCAGCAAGGCGCTCACCACGGCCCCAACCCAGTCAATCGCCGTCATAGCGACTCGAAAAACCCGATCAGGGCCGCGGTCACGCCGAAAAGCGTCAAACTCAAGCCGATATAAAGGAGGTCCATCATACGGCGATGGGAGCCAATCGGTCGTAAAGCTCGCGCGCATTCGCCGCCGCGTTGAGCGAGCGAAGGAGCTTCTTGTCGGAGGAGACCCGGGACAAGGCCGCCAGGATTTTGAGATGCGATGCCGGGGACGACTCCGGCACGGCCAAAAGAAAGACAAGGCTCGCGGGCTTGCCGTCCGCCGAACTAAAGTCGATCCGCCGGGGCGAAAGGCCCGCGGCGAGAATGGGTTTGGCGATGCGCGGCGAACGCGCATGAGGAATGGCGACGCCGTTCCCGATCCCCGTCGACCCGGCCTCCTCTCTGGCAAGCACCGCCTGCGAAAAGGCTTGGATGTCCGCGGGCGTTCCGGGAAGATCGAGGGCCCCGATGAGTTCGGCGATCGCTGTGTCGCGGGTCTCGGCGCCCAAGGGCGTCAACACGGATTCGGGCCGCAGAATGTCCGAAAGCCTCTCAATCCCCATCACGTTCTCCATGATTCCCGCTTATTCTAACGCGAAGGTTCATTAGGAATCCATTGCCGGGGCGTTAGCGCGCCGTTAGTCGGGGCTCTCGAGGCGGTAGCCGACGCCCGGCTCGGTCTTAAGATAACGCGGCCTCACGGGATCGCGCTCGATGCGGTGGCGGATCTCGTGGACCAGAAGCCGCAGCGACTCGGGCGACCCGCCGCCCTCGGGTCCCCACAGCTCCTTAAGAAGCTGTCCTTGCAGGACGATCCGCCCCGAATGCCGCGCCAGGACGGCGAGAAAGGAGTGCTGCATGGGGGAGAGGCGCACCTCTTTTTTGCCGAGCCAGACGCGGCGGGCGGCGAGGTCCACCTTGAGCTCGCCGCGCCGGTAGACGGGCTCGGACTCGCCGACGCGGCCCTCCAGGCGCCTGAGCGCGGCGCGAATCCGAGCCAGGAGTTCCTCCACGCCGAAGGGCTTGGCGAGATAGTCGTCGGCCCCGGCGTCGAGGCCCGCGATCTTCTCCGCCTCCTGGCCGCGAGCGGAGAGAACGATGACGGGCGCCGAGCTCCATTGCCGCAATCGGCTTAGGACCTCGAGTCCCTCCATGTCGGGAAGGCCGAGATCGAGAAGGACAAGCTCGGGCTTCCGGCTCGCGGCCAGCTCGAGCGCGGCCCGGCCGCTTGTCGCCTCGATGAGGCGGTAACCCCGCTCTACCAGAGAGGCGCGCAGAAAATGGATGATGGGAAGCTCGTACTCGACGATGAGGATCGTGGGTTCGCGTCCGAAGCCTTTCTCGCGCGCGGTCATCGCAACGGGAGGGTAAAGACAAAAACCGCCCCGCCGCCCGCCCTGTTCTCGGCCCAGATGCGCCCGCCGTGGGCTTCCACGACGGCCTTGCCTATGGCCAACCCCAATCCGGCGCCGGCGGTGGCGGACTTGGCGCGATAGAATTTCTCGAACACTCTCTCCAAATCCTCGGGCGCGAGCCCCGGCCCCCGATCCGCGACCTCGACGCGCAGCACGTCTGCGGCGATGCGCGCCGAGAGATCGATCGGCGTGCCGGCGGGTGTATGCCTGGCGGCGTTGTCGAGGAGGTTCACGAAGACCTGCTCCATGAGGATCGCGTCGAGCGGGACGAGGGGAAGGTCCGCCGGAACGTCGGTTGTGACCTCATGCCCCGCCAGGACATGCCCCACATGCTCCAAGGAGGCCCCGAGCACCTCCTCCAGGGAGTGGGGCTCCTTCGTCAAGCGCACGGCGCCGGACTCAAGGCGCGTCGTCTCGATGAGGTTCTGGACGAGCTTGGACAGACGCTGGGATTCCTCCTGGATATTGCGCAGGAGCTCGCGGCCGCCCTCGTCCAAGGAGGGCCCTTGCCGCCGCAGCAGGCTGTCGGCCGATCCCAGGATCGCCGCCAGAGGCGTGCGCAGGTCGTGGGAGACGGCGCTCAGAAGGGAGCTGCGAAGCCGCTCGGTCTCGGCGCGCATGTGGGACTGCCTGGCGCTCTCTTGAAGCCGGTCCACCTCGAGAGCGAGCGCTATTTGATGCGCGAAGGATTCCAAAAGTAGCATCTGATCGGGAATGAGGAGCCGCTCCCGCTCCCGCGGCTCGACCCGCAGCACGCCGACCGACCCCTCCGCTCCGACGAGCGGGGCATAAAGGGCGTCGACGACGGGAAGAGTCTGCGTCCCGAGCCCCGCGGATTGTCCGAGGTCGTAAACCCACTGGGCGACGCTTCTCTCCTTCGCGTCAAGCTCGCGCCTCGGTCCCGACCAGGCCTTGGGCTCAAGCGCGCCCGTGGCGTCCGGCGCCAACGCCACGATCCCGGCCTCGAACACTTGCGCGACATGTTCGACGGCCGCGGCGAGGATCGCTTCCGTCCCTCGCGTGGCGGCGAGCCGGCGGCTGAGGGCGTGCATGGCCGCGGTGCGCATCTCGTTGAGCCTCGAGGCCTCGATCCGGTTTTGGAGCCGAACCGCCAGACGGCTGATCGTCACCGCGACGGCCGCCATGATGAGGAAGGTGATGATGTACTGCGTGTCCGAGACCCCGAAGGAAAAGCGCGGCGGCACGAAGAAATAATCAAAGCAAAGGACGCCGGCCAACGACGCGAAAAGAGCGGGCCCCCGGTGACCGCGCATCGCCACGACGAGCGTCCCCAGGAGATAGACCATGACCAGGTTCGTCCGCGCGAGATAAGGGAAGATCGCGAAGCACGCCGCCGTGCAAACAGCGACCACGAGGGCCGCGAAGGCGTAGTCCCTCCCGTGCGTCCGAGGGCGCCTCGGCGTCGCCACGCGGACCTCCTCGGCCTCGCTCGTGATCACGTAGACGTCGATATCGCCGCTTTTGCGGATGATTTCATCGACGATCGAACCGCGCAAAAGCTCGATGAGCCGCGGGCGGATATGCTTTCCAACGACGATCTGCGTGACGTTGCGTTGGCGGGCCAGATCGAGGGCTCCCTCAACGACGTCCCGGGCGGAAATGACGAGAGTCTCCGCCCCCAGGCGCTCCGCCAGGCGCAGGTTGTCGATCGCGGAGGTCCGGGCGGCCGGCGACAAGGGACCCCGCTCGGATTCGACGAAGACGGCCGTCCACTCGGCCTTGAGACGGACCGCCATGCGCTTCGTCGAGCGGACAAGCTTCGCGGAGTAGGGACCGGGCCCCACGCAGACCATGAGGCGGTCGGAGGTGGGCCACGTCGCGCGCGGCGCTTGACGGCGGCGGTAGTCCTCGACGACGGCGCCGACCCCTTCGGCGGTCGCGCGCAAGGAAAGCTCGCGAAGGGCGGCCAAGTTGGAAGGCTTGAAATAGTTCTCGACCGCCCGCGCCGCCTGTTCCGGGAAGTAAACCTTCCCCTGCTTGAGTCGCGCGAGAAGCTCCTCCGGAGGCAAGTCGATGAGCTCGACGTCGGCCCGCTCCAGCACCGAGTCGGGGATGGTTTCCCGGATGGTCACCCCCGTGATCTGGGCGACCACGTCGTTGAGGCTGTCGAGGTGCTGGATGTTGAGCGTGGCGTAGACGTCGATGCCGCGGTCGAGGAGTTCGATCGCGTCCTGCCAGCGCTTGGCGTGGCGGCAGCCCGGGGCGTTGGTGTGCGCGAGCTCGTCGACGAGCATGAGGGCGGGATGGCGCGCCAAAGCCGCGTCGATGTCGAATTCCCGAAGCTTGATGCCGCGATAGTCGACGATCTTGCGGGGCAGGGCCTCGAGGCCCTCCAAAAGCGCCTCGGTTTCGCGTCGGCCGTGGGTCTCCGCGACGCCCACGACCACATCAAGCCCCTCGCTCCGGAGCAGGCGCGCCGCATCGAGCATGGCATAGGTTTTCCCCACCCCCGGCGCCGCCCCCAGAAAGATTTTGAGCTTGCCGCGCGCGCCGCGCTCCTCTTCTTGGCGCGCCTCCTGCAGGAAGGATTCCGGCGTCGGTCTCTTAGCCGCCATCAGGGATAAGTTTTATCACAATGCTTCCCCCCAGTCTACCAACGCGCTCGGTCAACGGCGCCTGACGAAGAGGAGGGCGATGCCGTCCTGGTAAACAAGCTTCCATCGGGACCTCGGAAAATAAAGGACGAAGCGCGAAAGCGGCGTCTGCGGCGGAGGATAGCCCACCAGGGCCGAGCGCACCCCGTAGAAGTCCAGGAAGCGGCGCCAATCCTCGGGACTGCCGAGCTTGGCCCTCATCAGCCGCTCATGGAGCGGGACATAGCCCTCGACCGCGGGATAGCGTCCGTCGATGAAGACGGGAAGCTTTCCCGCGAAGCGCCAGATGAAATAGCCGCCGAAGCCGTAATCGTTGTAGAAAGGGCCTTCGATGCGGCGGCTCTCGATGACGTCGCAGGCGCCGACCGGGACCCGGCCCTTGTCGATGAGAGCCCTCGCGGGCTGGGCGGCGATGGCCCGGAGAAGCAAGGCGAAGACGGTAAGCGCAACGGCGGGCCCGCCGTCCAGAAAACGCGGACGTCCCACCTGAGCCGCCGCTCTCGCGGAAGAATCGAGAGTCCGGGCGAGGCGTTTCTTGAGCCATTCCCATGCCCCGCAAGCCAAATCAGCGACGGCGTAGAGGGCGAAGAACCGGACTCCCCAAGCATGCCGCGCGGCGATCCATCCAAGAAACAAGGGAACCAACCACTCCCTCCCGCCCAGGCTCCCTCTTTCGCGGAGAGCGGGAGAGGCGAGGGGTCTCAAGGCGCTCCACACCCGTGAAACCCAAAAAACCGCGAAGACGGCCCAGAAAATCTCCAGATGATGAAACGGCGTGCGCGCCCAGTTCAATGTATGGAGCGGGGAGAGCCGGACGTCGAGAAAGGCGTGGCGGTAAAGGCCGAGTCCGTAGGGATTGGCGAGGGTCGCGAGGGCGCAGAGAAGGAGAAGACCCAAGGAACGCGGGCGGCGCCAAATCCTTCCACGGCTTTCCTCGATGAATGCCAAGGCAAGCACCGCCAATCCCAACAGGCAGCCCCGGTGCAGGTTCGCCCAGGCAACGAAAAGCAGCGGCGTCAGGCCGGGACACGGGAGGCTCGCGCCGCCGCCGTCGGGAGCTTCCTTGCCCCGTGTCCCGGCCTGGCACCAGAAAAGAACCGACATGAAAAGAAAGCTGATCGTGCTCGCGTTCTCGGTCCATCCGTACCCCCGCGGCTCCGCGGCGGCGAGGG
>DAHVWT010000041.1 GCA_027327915.1 Elusimicrobiota bacterium | reverse complement strand
CAGAAGGACCCGAAGGTCGAATACCAGAAGGAATCCTTCAGTCTCTTCGAGGCCATGCTCGCGCACATCCGCGAGCAGACGGTGGAATATCTCTTCAAGATCGAGGCGCCGAAAATTCCGCTGCCGCGCCCGCTTCCCTCGACGGACGCGGACGCCGCCCTGATCGACGGCGGCCGGGCCTACGCCGAGGACGGGGACAGCCTCCAAGCCGGAAGGCCGTCGCCCGGCCGCCGGCCGCAAGCCGCGGCGCCCGCCCCGAAAGAAACCGTTCCCCGGGTGGCGGGGCGCATCGGCCGCAACGACCCCTGCTACTGCGGCTCGGGCAAGAAATACAAGAAGTGCCACGGCCAATGACCGCGGCCGGCCCGTCCGGCGGGCGCGCCGCCGCGGCGCTCCTTTCGGGAACGGCGCTCGCCCTCTGCCTTCCCAAGCCGGGCCTCAACTTTCTCGGCTGGTTCGCCTTGGCGCCACTTTTCGCGGCGCTCGACGAGGCCTCCGCGCGCCGGGGAGCCGTCCTGGGCTTCCTGGCCGGATTCGCCTACCACGCGACGGCGCTCAATTGGATTTACTGGACCTGCCGTTTCGCCCACGTTTCCCGCTTCGTCGGCCTCGTCGCGCTCTTCGCCCTCGCGGCCTTCCTGGCGCTCAGTTGGGCAACGATCGGCCTCTTTGGCTCCTGGGCCCTACGGGGGCTTCCCCTGTGGCTCAAGCCGTGGTCTTGGCCGCCGCCTGGACCGCGATGAGCTACCTATGGAACAGCCGGACCCCCCGGCTCGCCGCGGATTTTCTCGCCTACAGCCAATGGCGGCACCCGGCGCTCTTCCAGATGGATGCCATCCTGGGGCCCTACGGGCTCGGAGCGATCATCCTGGCCATCAACGCGGGTCTTGGAATCCTGTGGAACCACGCGCGGCGGCGGGGAGGGGCAAGATGGGGGTCGCTTCTCGCCACGACACTGGGCCCTGCGGTGATTTTTTTGGCGCTCGGAGCCTTCTGGGGGCAATCCCAGCTCGCGCGCCGCGACCGCTTCCTGACGTCCAAGCCCTCTTTGACGGCCACGGCGGTCATCCTCCAGCCCGACATCGATCAGTACCACAAATGGGACGACGCCTATCGAAAGGAGAATGCCCGCATCCTCGCCTCCCTCGTCTCCCAAGCCTTCGCGCTCAATCCGTCCCTCGTCCTTTGGCCGGAATCGTCCATCCCCTTCGCCGTGGATGAAACCATCGGCCGCCTGGATCTTCCCCACACGGGGCGCGGTCGAGGCCAAAGGCCGAGCGCCCTCCGGGCCGTCGGGAAGGGCTTTGGCCCGGCGGGGCGCGGCTCCCGCTCCAAGGGGGACCAGCTCGTCGGCGCCATCTCCTACCTGCAGGATTCGGACGGCGTCGAGTTCTACAACGCCGCCCTTCTCGTCTCCCCCGCCGGGAGCGTCGTCGGTCGCTACCATAAAAGGAGGCTCGTGCCCTTCGGGGAGTTCGTGCCGCTCAAGTTCCTCAAGCGCTTCATCGGCATTCTCAACACTTTCGGCGACCTGACCCCGGGCGAGAGGGACCAGCCCCTTCTCAAGACGGCCGTCGGCCTCGTCGCCGTCACCATCTGCTACGAGGCGGCCTTTCCCGAGCTCGCCCGCTTCGACGCCGCCCGCGGCGCCCGGATCATCGCCAACCTGACCAACGACGGCTGGTACAAGGACAGCTGGGGCCCCTACCAGCACTTCGGGACGAACGTCTTCCGCGCGGTCGAAAACAGGGTCTACGTCCTTCGTTCGGCCAACACCGGCATTTCCGCCGCGATCGACCCGTGGGGCCTGCCCATGGCGCGCTTGGGGCTCGGCCAGCGCGGGGACATCTCGGCCGAGATCCCCGCGGCCGATCCCTTTCCCGCGCGCTCCTTTTACGCGCGCCACGGCGACTGGCTCGCCGGGCTCTGCCTCCTCGCGGCGGCGGGCTTCGGCCTCATGAATGCCGTGAGGAGCCGCGCTTAAGATGCTTCCTCAAACGGCCCAGGAGACGGCCCAGGCGCTCGCGGCGGCTTTGGATCTTCACGCGCGGCTGGGCAAGCTCCTCAACATCGCGAAGCTCAAGGAGGACATCCGGGCCTTGGAAGCCGAGGCGGCCTCGTCGAGTTTCTGGGCCAATCCCGAGTCGGCACGCAAGAAGTCGACCGGGCTCGACCGGCTCAAAAAGACGCTCGCCCAATGGGAAGGCGCTGGGAAAACCCTCGATGACTTAAAGACCCATCTCGAACTCGCGCGGGAGGCGGGCGACGCCGCCGAGCTCAAGATCGTCGACAAGGAGCTCGCCAGCGCCCAAGGAATCCTGCGCGCCATGGACACGACGCTCAAGCTCTCGGGGGAGCTGGACCGCTCGGACGCGATCCTGAGCTTCCACGCGGGAGCCGGCGGCACCGAGGCCTGCGACTGGAACGAGATGCTGCTGCGCATGTATTCGCGCTGGGCCCAGCGCCGCGGCTTCGAGTTCGCCCTCACCGACATTCTAAAGGGCGAGGAGGCGGGCGTGAAGAGCGCCGCCGCCTTCGTGCGCGGCCCGAACGCCTACGGGCTTTTAAAAGGAGAGATCGGCGTGCATCGGCTCGTGCGTATCTCTCCCTTCGATTCCAACAAGAGGCGTCATACCTCTTTCGCCTCCCTCGACGTCCTGGCCGACATCGAAGACGAGATCGAGATCAAGGTCGCCGACTCCGACATCAAGCTCGAGACCTTCCGCGCGGGAGGCCACGGCGGCCAGAACGTCAACAAGGTCGAGACCGCGGTCCGGCTCATCCATATCCCGACGGGGCTCGTCGTCGCCTGCCAGACGGAACGCTCGCAGCTGCAGAACCGCATCAACGCCATGAGGATGCTCAAGGCCAAGCTCTATCAGGTCGAGCTCGACAAGAAGCGCGCCGCCCAGGAGCGCCGCTATGACAACATGGGAGAGATCGGCTGGGGAAGCCAGATCCGCTCCTATGTCTTCATGCCCTACCAGCTCGTCAAGGACTTGCGCACGGGCTACTCGACCTCGCAGCTCAACGCCGTCATGGACGGGGACCTGGACGGCTTCATCGAGGCCTATCTCTCCTGGGTCGCCGCCGGCTCGCCGCCGCGCCGCGGGGCGAAGGACGAGGATTAGCCTGACCCGGATCACCATCGACCGCATCGCGCCCGAGGGCGCCGGGGTCGCGCGGCTGGGGCCTTCGAACCTCGTCGTTTTCGTCCCCTACTCCGTTCCCGGAGACGCGCTCGAGATCGCGCTCGCCGAAAACCGCTCGAGCTTCGCGCGGGGCCGGATCGTCCGGGTCCTCGCCCCCGGCCCGGACAGGATCGCGCCGCGCTGTCCGATTCATTTCGCGCCCGGAAAGCCCGCGGGCGGCTTCTGCGGCGGCTGTGACTGGCAGCAGCTCAACTACGAGGCTCAGCTCCGTCTCAAGCGCGACATCGTCGTCGACTGCTTAAAGAGGCTCGCCGGCTTCAAGGACGTCCCCGTCCTCCCGACGATCGCCTCGCCGCGACAGTGGGGTTATCGCAACAAGGTCCAGGTGCCCTTCGGCGAGGGATCCGTCGCCGGCTTCTACGCTCCGGGCTCCCACCGCATCGTCGACCTGGCGGAATGCGCGGTCCAGCCCGAACTCTCCGTGAGAATCATCCTCAAGGCCAAGGATATCCTCCGGCGAGGCGCGGTCCAGGCCGAAGGCCGATCGCCCTCCGGGCCGGGAGGGACGTTGACCCGCCGGGGCGCCCCCCCTTTCGCCGCGAAACCCTGGCTCCGGCATCTCCTCATCCGCCTCGACGGCCAGAATCGCGCCCTCGCGGCGGTCGTCACGAAATCGCGGATGCTGCCGCCCCAAGGCCATGAGTTGGCCCAAGAGCTCCGCAAGTCCTTCCCGGAGATCGTGGGCCTCCACCACAACGTCCAACCCGAGGAAAGCTCGGTGATCCTAGGCCCCTCATGGCGCAAGCTCTGGGGCGCGGACGCCCTGGAGACCCGTCTCGGCTCCTTCTCCTTTCTCCTCTCGCCCGCCTCGTTTTTCCAGGTGAATTCCGGCGCCGCGGAACTCCTCTACGACGCGGCCCTTGATTTCCTTCGCGACGGCGGAGCGCGCTTCGATCTGGCGCTCGACCTCTATTGCGGCGTCGGCCCGCTGGCTTTTTGGATCAGCAGGGCCGCGCGAACCGTCATCGGGGTCGAGGAGAACCACGCGGCCGTCGAGGACGCCTGGAAAAACGCGCGGCGCAACGGCGTCACGAACGTCGAGTTTCTGGCGATGAAGACCGAGGCGGCCATCTCGCGCCTGGGCAAGCGCCTCGAGGGAAAGGTCTCCGTCGTCGCCGATCCCCCCCGCTCGGGGCTCTCCCCCGCGGCGAGGGCCCTTCTCGGGCACACGGCGATCAAGCGGTTGGTCTACGTCTCCTGCGATCCGGCGACCTTTTCCCGCGACGCCAAGGAGCTCGGCCGCTTCGGCTACAAGCTCTCAAGGGTCCAGCCCGTCGACCTCTTTCCCCAGACCTCGCACGTCGAGCTCGTGGGGTTATTCGACAGGGTCAAGTCTTGACTTGGGACAGGTCTGCGTCACGCCCGCCTAATGACGAGATGTCTCAAATCAAGACTTGACCCCCGCCGCCCCGCGCCCCGTGGTGGGAACAATTTGACGGTTTCATCCGTATATATAGGAGAGCCATGGCCCGCCCCCTCCGCATCGAATTTCCCGGCGCCTCCTACCATGTCATGAACCGCGGCCTGGAGCACCGAGACATCGCATTGTCCGACGAGGACCATCGCCGATTCACGGCGCTCCTAGACGAGCTTGGCCGGCGCTGGAGAGTCAAAATCTACGCCTACTGCCTCATGAGCAACCACTACCATCTCTTTCTTCAGACGCCCCAAGGCAATCTCGCCCGCGTCATGCGACATCTCGACGGACTCTACACCCAAAGCTTCAACCGAGCCTATCAAAGGGACGGCCCGCTTTTCCGGGGGCGCTACAAGGCCATCCTCGTGGACACCGACGACTATCTGCTGACGTTGGTCCGCTATATCCATCAAAACCCCGTGAAGGCGGGAATCGCTCAATGTCCGGAGGATTATCCCTGGAGCAGCCACCGCCTCTACGTCTCCCATCCCGGAGAGGCGCCAGCCTGGCTTCATCGCGCGGATGTCCTCGCCCGCTTTAAAAGTCCGGACGATTTCTCCGCCTTCGTCCGCCAGGAGGACCAGGGCGGCGACGACGATCGTTATGGGGAAAATGCTTCGGGGCCCATCCTGGGCGGGGAATCTTTCGTCGCTTCTCTTTTGGAAAAAATCCCGTGCGACCGCGAACATCCGCGCTCGGAGCGCCATCCCCAATTTCCGGACCTCTCAAGCATTGCGCGCCGCGTCGCGGCGGCCTGCGGCTGCGGGAGCAAGGACCTTTTAGTCAGCCGCCCCGGGCTGGCCCATATGCCCCGCGAACTGGCCATCTACACGGCCGGACGCCTCGCCGGTTTTCCCTACGGGGATATAGGCCGCTATTTCGGCCTTGGAACCGTGAGCGCGGTCAGCAAGTCCTGCTGGCGGACCGAGACACGGTTGAAGCGCTTCCCGATATGGAGGTCGGCGCTTCAGCGCTGCCTGGCCGCGGGCGGGGTGTCCCAAGTCAAGACTTGACCCCTTAAAACTTAAAGCCCAGCTTGGCGGTCGCGCCGGGGATGCCGTGGAGGGAGAGATAAGCCACGTCGATCCTCGTGAACGGGAAGGGGGTGAGCTCGAGTCCCGCCGTATAGCGGGTTCCCTCGACGGGACCGTAATCTCCGTTGACGCCCGGCACCGAATTCACGGTGACGCTCGTCCGGTCGAGGCCCGCGCCGATGAAAGGCTCGATGATCGGCAGATCGAAGGAGGCGTCGACGTTGAAGGCGTAGTGCGTGGCGTCGAACGCGCCGTAGCTCGCCTGGTCGCCGAAGACCGAGACGCCCAGGTTCGGGACGAACTTCATGATCGTCCCGGAACGCAGGATTCCGTATCGCAGGCCGCCGCCCAGCACCGTCATCCCGTCGTAGGACATGCCGTGGGCGACGACGTCGAACCTGAAAGGAAGCCCCACCGCCGCCTGGACCATGGGGATGCCCATGAAGGGATGGTTCCCGAAGGCGGCGCGCAGGATCGTGTCGTTCGAGTTCGGCGTGTCCTGGAAGCTCTCGATCGCGCCGACGTCGAAGCCCGGGAAGCCCAAGCTGCGGCCATCCCACTGGTCGTCGGCCCCCAGCAAGCCGCCCAAATCCAGCGCGAACGGCCGGATCGTGTTTTGCGCCGCGTTGTTGGCGAAACCGTCGAAGATGCCGCTGAACGTCCCCGCCCTCGCGGGCAGGAGCGCCGCCGCGATCATCGCCGCGGAGAGGAATAGTTTTTTCATCACGCGAGTATAACTAATTATTGAAGGCCAGAGGGCATCTTGATTCCATGGAGCGACATTTTTCATGCCGGGCATGTCATTCCGGAGCAAGATATAACCCTAAACCAACCCGCCGGGGAAACAAGGGGGGACCGCGAAGTTCATTCGGCTTTTATTTATAAAATACTTTTGTGACTCATGAGGAGCTGGTGGTCTATCTTCAGGGGCGCCTTGAAGGCGCCGAGCCCGAGGCCCTGCGCCAGGAGCTGGGGGACGCCGTCTCCGCCGAGGACTTCGACGCGGCGCTCAAGGAAGCGCGCCCCGGGGACGCCCCGCGCCGGGAGGAATCGTCCGGACCGGGCTTTCAGCTTCTCTTTTTTCTCGCGATCACCATAGTCGCCGCCGCGCTGATCACGGCCGTCCACCATCGCCACGCCCGTCGCTCCGAGACCGCGACGCAAATGATCAAGGGCGAAGGGCCCTTCGTTGGGCGCTGGGGCTACGTGCTCTACATACCCCCCGGCTACTCGGTCGAGGCCCTCTACGACCGCGCCAAGGACGCTCAGACGGCCTATTTCTTCAAAACCGGCACGGAACTCGAGGACCCCTCTCGCTGGCTGCGCTACGGCCGGCTGGGCGTCATCCAGATGACGGCGCGGCCCAGCCCCTTCTCCGGATCCGCCGCGGGCCTCTCCAATCTCAAGGACTACGTCGCGGCAACCGACGTTAGGAACAAGGAGCATCCCGCGGTCAAGGAGCTGCGCCTCGGCCAGCCGACGTTGCGGGGAATGGAATACGACTATGCATTCCCGAACGCCCGCGTGACGGCCTACATCCTCGGCGAGAAGCTTCTCTACGTCTTCTCCGCGGGGGAGCGGACCGAGGCCTTCGACAAGATCGTAGGCAGCCTCCACGACGCGGGAGCCTCGGAATAGGAGCCTCCTCGCGACGATATGGAGATCGGCATCGTCGGACTTCCCAACGCCGGCAAATCGACGCTGTTTAACGCCATGACCGCCGCCGGCGCCTCGGTGGGGGCCTATCCCTTCACGACGATCGAGCCCAACGTCGCCGCGGTCGCCGTTCCCGACCCGCGGCTCGCGAAACTTTCGGAGCTCTTTAAGCCCAAGAAGACCACTCCGGCGATGATCCGCTTCGTGGACATCGCGGGGCTCGTGCGCGGCGCCTCCCAGGGCGAGGGCCTGGGCAACAAGTTCCTCTCCCATATCCGGGAGGTGGACGCGATCCTTCATGTGGCGAGGCTCTTCAAGAGCTCCGACGTCGCGCACACGCTGGGCTCCGTCGACCCGGCGCGCGACGCCGAGGTGATCGAGACCGAGCTCATGCTGGCCGATCTGGCGAGCCTCGACCGCCAGAAGGAAAAGCTCGAGGGCAAGGCCAAAAGCGGCGACAAGGAGGCCCAGGAGACGCTGGAGAGCCTCCTCAAGATCCGCAAGGGCATCGAGGAAGGCCGACCCGCGAGGCTCTCCGGCGCCGACCCGCAGGAGCTCGCGAAATTCTTCCTTCTCTCCGCCAAGCCCATGCTCTACGTCGGCAACGTCGGCGAGGCCGCCGAGGAAGGCGCGGCGGCCTCCTTCGCGGCCGTCGCCAAGAAATGGGGCGCCGAGTCCATCGTCCTATCCGCCAAGATCGAGGCGGAGATCGCGGCTCTGCCCCCCGAGGAACGCCCCGATTTTCTCAAGGAGATGGGTCTTGAGAGCGCCGGGCTTGAGCGGGTGATCCTCGCGGCCTACCGCCTCCTGGGGCTGGCGAGTTTTTTCACCGCGGGGGAAGACGAGGTCCGGGCCTGGACGATCCGCCGGGGCGACCGGGCTCCCCGAGCCGCGGGGGTCATCCACACCGATTTTGAGAAGGGCTTTATCCGCGCGGAGGTCTACTCCTACTCGGACATCGCCGCGCATTCCACCGAGGCCGAGCTCAGGAGCCGCGGTCTCATCCGCACCGAGGGCAAAGACTATGCCGTCCAGGACGGCGACGTCTGCTTCTTCAAGTTCTCGAACTGAAGGCGCCGAGCCGCTCTGCCGCCACTTCGGGAGCTGCGGCGGATGCTCCATCCAGGACATCCCCTACCCGGAACAGGTCAAGCTCAAGGCGGAAAAGCTCGCGCGCCTGATGTCCCGCCTCGGGGCGCCGGATCCCACGGTCCATCCATCGCCGCAAACCCGGTTTTACCGAAACAAGATGGAGTTTTCGTTCGGAAAGTCGGGAGACGGCATCCGGCTCCACCTCGGCCTCAAGGCCCGCAAAAGCTTCTCGCGGGTGCTCGACCTCGAGGAGTGCCTGCTTTTATCTCCCGAGGCGCCCCGCCTGCTCGGGGCCGTCCGGGAATGGGCGGCTCGGCGAGGCCTCGACCCCTATGACGCCCGGAGCCACTCGGGCCTCCTGCGCCACTTGATCGTCCGCGAGGCCAAAAACGCCGCCGGTCCCCCGGAAAGGATGGTGGGCCTCGTCGCCTCCCCGGGGGAGATCGACCCCGAGGCCTTCGCCGAGGCCGTCACCGCCGCCTATCCCGCGAGCTCCGTCTGGATCGGCTGGAACGCCAAGCCCTCCGACACCGCCGTCGCCGACTCCCTACTCCCCGTCAAGGGCTCTCCTTCGATCACCGAGACCCTGACCGTGGGGGGCCGCCAGATCTCCTTTAAGCTCTCCCCCTACTCTTTTTTCCAGACCAACACGAAAGCGGCCGAGCTCCTCTACGGCCAGATCGTCGAGTGGGCCGGCCTGTCGGGCGCCGAAAGCGCTCTCGACGTTTACTCCGGGTCCGGAGGGATCGCCCTCTCGATCGCGGGGAGCGTCGCGAAGGTCTCGGCCCTGGAGATGAATCCCTCATCCGTCGCCGATGCCAAGGAAAACGCCGCGCGCAACGGCATCGGCAACGTCCGCTTCTACGAAGGGGCCTGCGAACTCCTGCTGGCGGCCCTCCTCGACACCAAGCCCGATCTCGTCGTCGTCGACCCGCCGCGGGCGGGGCTGATGCCCAGGGCGCTCAAGGCGCTCCTCGCCTCCGCGCCCCCCCGGCTCCTTTACGTCTCCTGCAACCCCGCCACGCTCGCCCGGGACGCCGCGGCCCTCCTCCCCTGCTTGAGGCCCGAACGCCTGGCCCTCGTCGACATGTTCCCGCACACGGAGCACCTGGAAAGCGCGCTCCTGCTGTCTCGAACGCGATCCTAGCGGTTTCGCCGCTTGACTTCTCTCTCGCATCTCCCTATGATGGGGGTCGATATGCCCCGAGCCGATATCCTCGTCGTCGACGCCGATGCCGAGGCCCAGAAACGCCTCCGCGCCGGCCTGCGCCAGGAAGGCTGGCGCGTCGCCGACGCCTTCGGCGCGGAGGAAGCCAGAAAAATCCTGGACATCCTTCCCCATTCCCCCGACGCGATGCTCATCGCCTGGAGCCTGCCGGAGCAGGACGGCTTGAGCTTGGCGCGGGAATTGCGCAAGAACCCCAAGTGGGACCAAGCGATCCTCGCCCTCCATGGCGTCCCGCCGGATCGAGAGGCCCAATACGAGGCGCTGGAGTCCGGCCGGATCACGAACGCCTATTTCACGCAGCCCGCCCGGCTCCCGGAAATCGCCGCGAGGCTGGAGGGACTGCTGAGAACACGCCGGGCGGCGGCCCGCTAATTCGGATATGCTTCTCATCGACCCGATCAACAGCGTCACGAGCCTTCAGTTCTACCGGAGAGCGGCGCGCCACAGCCTCGCCCGCGCCCTGTTTTATCTTTTTTATCTCTCGATAATCGTGACTCTCGTGAGCGGCTATGTCGTCTGGAGGCGCCTCCTGCCGCGCCTGAGCGCCGAATTCTCGTGGCTGGGGAAGGCCCTCCCGACGCTGACCCTCGACAAGGGGCGTCTCTCCGGCGACGTCAAAGCCCCTCTCGTCTTGGTGGAGCCTCACCATTTCTTCAGCGTCGTCGTGGATCCCTCGCGCGTCAAACCCGTCACCGCGGAGGATCTCGAATCGAAGCACGCCCAGGTCTACGTCTCCCAGGATGCCCTGACGATCCTCAAGCAGCCGGGGGTCGTCCAGTCCTTCGATCTCGGGCAGATGCGCCGCGACGCCCCTCTTCGAATCGACGCGAAGTTCTGGGACGCGACGGGCAAAGCGGCGGCCAGCATGACCCTCCTCGTCGTCCTCCTGGGCCTTCCCGTCTTCTTTTTCTTGTGGAAGCTTCTCGCCACGGCCTTCTACTCCGTCATGGCGCTCGCCCTGAACTCCATGCTCGAGGCGCGCCTCTCCTACCGGGAACTCTTCAACGTCGCTCTTTACGCCCAGACCTTCTTCGTCGCCTTGAGGCTCCTTTTTCTCTTCTTCCCGCGGCCGATGCCGCAGCCTCTCCTCATCGCCCTCATCTCCACGTCGGCCTATATCGGCCTTGCGATCAAAACGATCTCAGCCCCGGCCGCGCCCGCGGCCTAACGCCCTCGCGATCGCGGCCGTCCTGGCCGTCGCCATCTTTCCCCTGGCGTGCCGCCGCGGAAGGCGGGCTTTCCACATTTCGGGAACGATCGCCATCCAAGAGCGGTTTCAGCCCGCCGCGCGCGACTCTAAAAGAACCCTTGTCATCCTGCTGAAAAACGGCGGGGGCGTTCCCGTCGCCGCGGCGCGCATCGTCAACCCGATCTTTCCCATGACCTTTTCCCTGGGCCCCCGGGACCTGATCCTCCCGCTCTCGGCTTCAGACGAGCCTTTATGGCTCGAGGCCCAGCTGACCGATAAGAATCGCCTGGTCCCGCCGGGGAAGGGCGACCTCGTCGGGACGCTTCCCGAGCCCGTCCACTCGGGCGACGCCGGCCTCTACTTGAAGATATCCCGCCAACTCTAATGGAAACTGGAATGCCGTCTTTTTTCCGCCGCATCGGCCTTTTCAACCGGCTGGCCCGCCTCAAGCTGGCGCGCGGCACGCCCGGAGCCCCCGCCTCTGCTTAGGCGACCGAAAGGCCCGCGATGCGGAAGGTGGGCGCGCCCAAGGAGCCGTAGAAGGTGAGGTCCGAAGCCACGGCGTCGATCCCCAGGAGGAGATCCCGGAGATTTCCCGCGATCATCGCCTCTTGGACGGGATGGGCCGGCTTGCCGCCTTCGACGGCCAGCCCCGAGACCCCGATCGAAAATTCGCCGGAAACGGTGTCCGCCATATGCATGCCCATGACGTCGAGGACGAGAATGCCTTTCGACGTCCCGGCGATGATCTCCTCCCGCGAAGACCGTCCCGGCGCGAGATAAAAATTCGAGGCCGCGGGGCCAGGGAGGCTTTTATAGGAGGAGCGGCCGGCCGATCCGTTCGAATCCTTCCCGTCCTTGCGGGCCGTCTGCGTGTCGTAGAAGTAATCCTTGAGGACGCCGTTTTCGATCATCGTTTTCGTCCGGCTCGGGCAACCCTCCCCGTCGTAAAGCGAGCTCGCCAGCCCCCCCGGCCTCAGCGGATCGTCGACGAGCGTCACGGCCCGGCCGGCGATCTGGCTTCCCAGCCGACCCGCGAGGAGCGACTTTCCCTTCTGGACGTTGTCCGCCGCGAGGAGATCCGAGACGAGCCCCAGGAACTCCCCGGCGACCCACGGATCTAGAAGGACGTCGCGGCGGCCGGAGGGAAGCTTCCGGGCGCCCAAGAGGGCCGCGGCTCGGAAAGCGGCGTCGGAGGCGAGGCGGCCGAAATCGAGGTCCCGCCGCTTGCGCGCATAAGAGGAAGCCGATCCCACTTGAATCTCGCCGCCGCGCGACGCGAGCGCCGAAAGGCCGGCGCTGACCGAGCCGTCCCGCTCCGAGACGAACACGCCCAGGGAGTTCGCGAGCGCGGCCTCCCCGCGCATTTCCCCATAGCCCGAGCGCAGGATTTTCGCGACCGCGGGCTCGCCGCCCTTGGCCGCCGCCTCCATGGCATGAAGCCGTTCGATCATCTCCTCGGACGGGCTCGCAAAAAGCGAATCGTCCCAAAGGGTGGCCGGCAAGGTCTCGGCCCCTCCCGCCGCCGCGGGCCGCGGGAAAGCGCGGGACTCCTCCTTGTCGAGGAATTCCAGGCTCCGGGCGGCCGTCTTGGCCCACTCCACGACATCCTCCGCGTCGAGCCCCCCTCGCGACGCGAAGGCCGCGCGCCCGTCCTTGAGGAGCCGCAGCCCAAGGCCCGCCGAGCGGGACTCCTCGATGCCGTGCAGCTCGCCCGCGCGGAGCTCGATCGAGCGGTCCTCGTAGCGTTCGACGTAGACCTCGGCCTCGACGGCGCCATCGAGCGCCTTTCGGACCCTTTCCAACGTCTCGGCGGCGAAGTCTTGAAGGCTCGAGACGGGAGCCGGCATCAGAGTCCCATCCCGAAATAAAACAGCAGGAAGCCGAGGAGGAGAAAGAATATCCCCCACTTGCGCCGCTCCAGGCGCAGATGCGCGTCGTTAAAGAGATATTCGCGAAGGAAGGCGTAAAATCTCTCAAGGAGATCGGGGCGGTAGAGATAGCCCGCGCCCAAGGCGAGGCAGGCGGCGGCCGCGGCGATCATCGGGACGGATCTCACGGTCTTCAACAGACCGCGACGTTGAAACGGTTCATGGCCGCCGCGAGCCCCTCCCCGAGAGCGACTTCGACGGCCTGAGCGGCGGCCTCGAGAGCCTCGCCGAATCTTGCCCGCTCCTCCCGGCCGAAAGGCTCCAGGACGAACCGCGTCGCGTCGACGTCGGGAGGCCTTGTCCCGATGCCCAGGCGCAGCCGGGGGATCTCGGAAGTGCCGATCGCCTCGATCACCGATTCCATGCCCTTCTGCCCTCCGGATGAGCCGGAGATCCTCAGGCGGATGCGTCCCACCGGGAGATCCAGGTCGTCGTAGCAGACGAGCATCTCCCCGGGCTCGATGCCGCGCTCCTTGGCGAGAGCGGCCACGAATTTCCCCGACTCATTCATGTAGGTCAAGGGCTCCGCGAAAAGGACCCGCTCCCTCTTCGCCGCGCGCCCCAGGCGTCCGAAGCGCTCCCAAGGAGCGTCGCCGACCAAACGCTCGACGAGCATGAAGCCGGCGTTGTGCCGGGTCGACGCATAGCGCGCGCCGGGATTTCCAAGGCCGACGACGAGCCTCAAGCGCGACAAGGCCTATTTGGCTTGCTTCTTGGCGGCGGGCTCCTTTGACTGCCCCTTGCCGGCCTCGGCGGCGGCCGCGGGGGCCGCTTCCTTGATCGGACGGCCCTCCTCATCCTTCTTTCCCTTCACCACGGCGAGTTCGGGCTGGGCCGCGCCCTCGGCGGCGGCCTCCGCCGGAGCTGCGGCTTCCGCTTCGACCTTGACCACGCTCACGTGGACCACGATATGCTCGGGATCGTCAAGGAGCTCCGCGCCCTCGGGGATCGCCAAATTCTTGACCAGGATGCGGTCTCCGAGCCCCAATTTCGCGACGTCCACTTCGACCGAGTGCGGGATCTTCGTGGGAAGCGCCCGCATCTTCACCGCGCGCAACTCATGCTGGAGAAGGCCGCCGAAGTTCTTGACGCCATCCGCCTCGCCGATAATATGGATGGGCACCTGGACCTCGATCTTTTGGGTCAGACTGATGCGCTGGAAGTCGGCGTGGATCGGCCGGCCGGAGACGGGATGGTGCTGGATCGTCTTGATGACCACCGTCTCGGAGTCGCCCCCTACTTTCAGGCGAACGATGGCGTTGGCGCCCTTGCGGTAGGCGCCCGCCAACGCCTGCTCCGAGATCGATATGGAAACAGGCGGCTTCCCCCCGCTGTAAACGACCCCCAAAACCTGGGAACGGCTCCTCAGGGCGCTTTTAGGCCCCTTGCCCTGGCCGTTGTCCCGATTCTGCGCTTCAAGCATGATCTCTTCCATGACATTATCTCCCGAGCCCTTAATCGAAAAGGGCGCTGATTGATTTACCCTGATGGTTGCGCACGATCGCCTCTCCGAGGAGTTGCGCGATCGACAAAATCTTGATCTTCCGGCTCGCGGCCGCGCGCTTCGGCGTCGGGATCGAGTCGGTCAATACGAGCTCCGATATCTCGGACTTCTCGATGAGGTCCATCGCCGGCCCCGAGAGCACGCCGTGCGCGCTCGCCGCCCAAATGCGCAGCGCCCCCTCGGCGCTGATCCTGGCCGCGACCTTCGTGATCGTGCCGGCGGTGTCGACCATGTCGTCTAGGATGATGGCGTTTTTCCCCTTGACGTTGCCGATGACGTGATAGATCGAGGCCTCGTTGGGGCGCGGGCGGCGCTTGTCGATGATGACGAGCTGGGTGTTGAGGCGCTTGGCGAAGGCGCGGGCGCGCTCCACGCCCCCGACGTCCGGCGAGACGACGACGGCATTCGGGAGCTTTTTCTTCCTGAAATAGTCCAGGAGGATCGGGGCCGCGTAGAGATGGTCGACCGGGATGTCGAAGAAACCCTGGATCTGCGCCGCGTGAAGATCCATCGTGATGACCCGCGTCGCTCCGGCGGCGGTGATGAGGTTGGCCACGAGCTTGGAGGAGATGGGGACCCGGGGAACGGACTTGCGATCCGCGCGGGCGTAGCCGAAATACGGGATCACGGCGGTGACGCGGCCCGCCGAGGCGCGGCGCAACGCGTCCAGGATGATCAAGAGCTCCATGATGTTCTCGTTGACCGGAGGGCAGGTCGGCTGCAGGACGTAGCAGTCGCTTCCGCGCACGTTTTCCTGGATCTGGACGTCGATCTCCCCGTCGGCGAAGCGTCCCACGCGGATGCGGCCGGGCCGGATGCCGAGCGAGCGGCAGATGGACCATGCGAGCGCCGGGTTGGCGTTTCCCGCGAAGATCTTGAGCTGCTTGTGGGACTTCAAGCCCTCCACGTAGCGGTAGAGCTCCGCCGCCCGCGCCGCCTGAACCGAGTCCTGGCTTATCGCGTTAAGTTCGAGCATGGTCGACCTCGTTGTCGCTTCCGACATTCCGGCGCTCGATGTTTCGCTGGCGCCCGCGGGCGATCGCCAGCGCGCCCGGCGGGACGTCCTTCGTGACGGTCGAGCCCGCACCCACGAGCGCCCCGGCGCCCACGCGCACGGGAGCGACGAGGTTGACGTTGGAGCCCACGAACGCCCCTTCTTCTATCACGGTCTTATGCTTTCTCTTGCCGTCGAAGTTGCAGGTGATGACGCCGGCGCCCACGTTGGCCCCGGCGCCCACTTCCGCGTCGCCCAGATAGCTTAGGTGATTGGCCTTGACCCCCCGCGCGAGCCGCGACGCCTTGACCTCGGTGAAATTTCCGACGCTCGCCTCGGGGCCGATCACGGAGCCCGGGCGCACATGGGAGAAGGGCCCGATATGGCTTCCCTTGAGGACGCGGCTGGAGGAAAGCCGCGAGCTCACGATCCGGCAGTCATCCTCGACCTCGACGGAATCGAGGGCGGAAAAAGGGCCCACCACGCAGCGCTCGCCCACCCGGGTGGCGCCGCGAAGGATGGTCGAGGGCTCAAGCCTCGTCTCCCGGCCGACCGTCACGCCGGGATCGACGAAGGTCGAGGCCGGGTCGGCGACATTCACGCCGGAATACATCAGGGCCTCCAGGCGCCGGGCATTGAGCGCCGCCTCCGCGCGGGCAAGACCCAGGCGGCTGTCGACGCCCATGATCTCGGCGGCGTCGGCGGCCTCCATCGCGAGAACGCGCCGGCGCTTGGCCCGCAGGGCCTCGAGCACGTCGGTGAGAAAAATTTCGCCCTTGCCCTTGGCTTTGAATTTCTTCTTGAAAATCTCCCGGACGGGCGCCGTCTCGAAACAATAGACGCCGGCGTTAATCTCGCGGATGGCGCGCTCGGCGGCCGTCGCCTCCGACTCCTCGACGATGCGGAGGAGATCGCCCTTCGCGTCGCGCACGATGCGGCCATAGCCGCGGGGATCGGGCCTGTAGCCCGTCAGCAAGACGAGGGAAGCCTTTTCCTCCCGCTGGACCGCGACGAGGCTCCGGAGCGTCTCCGGCCTAAGAAGCGGGACATCGGCATAAAGGACGAGCGCGCGCGAGCGGCCTTCGAGAGTTTCCAGCGCCCGGGCCACCGCGTCGCCGGTCCCCAAGGGCCGTTCTTGAAGGACGAATCGAAGAGGGGCCCGCAGCCCCGCCGCCCTCGCGATGGAACGCGCCGCTTCCTCGACGGCGGCGGCCTGGTGGCCGACGACGACCGAGATGAAGCCCGGCTCCAAGCCTTGGGCCGCCCTCAGGACATGGCCCAAGAGCGGCATTCCAGCGAGCGGCATCAAGACCTTGGGAAGGTCGCTTTTCATGCGCGTTCCTTCCCCGGCGGCGAGGATGATGACCGCGAGATCGTCGCCGCGCGTCCTCATCGTCATTTCGCGCGTTCCCAGGCCTGGATTCGAACCAGGAACAACGGATTCAAAGTCCGTTGTGATACCATTTCACCACCTGGGAGCCAAAGCGGGTTCCAAGGGCGCAGTTCTCCTCGACGGGGAGCGTCCATAAGCGGAATATTTTGCCATTTTTCGGGACTGAAAATCCTCGGCTGAGACCGCATTTGTGTCCAAAGAGTGTCCAATCTGAAAAATGCGTGTCAGGAGGCTGGAGCATTTAATTGGGGAATCGCGCCCGCCGCTTGAGGCAGGGTGGGCTGCGGGAGGTTCAATGCCGCCACCGGGGTTTGAGCCAACGACATGAAATTAGAATTCAAGACCCCCACCACCGCCGCCT
>DAHVWT010000040.1 GCA_027327915.1 Elusimicrobiota bacterium | reverse complement strand
CCGATCTGCCTGGTCCTGGCCGAGGTTCTGGACCGTCGCGTTCTCCTTCGATTTTAAAGCATTGTATTTGCTCAGGCTCACGCAGCCAGCCGCTCCGAAGCCGAGAACGGCCGCGAGGGCCATGACACGCCATTCAAAACGCGCCTTCATAATTTGATTGTACCAATTCGAAATCATGGCTTCATCCTTGCCGGGGGCAGGAGCCGATAGAACTCGGGAGGCGTGAGCGCCCGCGCTCCTTCGTCGCGGGCGCGGGCGACGAGCGCCCCGTCCCAGCTCACCACGCGGACTCTTCGGCCTTCGTGAAGTGACGCTCGCGCCAAGTCCAGGATCACATCGTCGGCCGTCGCCCCCTCGGCGAAGCGCAGTTCCAAGAATCCCGCCGCGACCCGATAGCGCCTGGGTCCGTCGAACACCGCCACCACGCGCAGCCTCGACGCCGGCTCAAGCCGCCGCTCGAGGCTGGCGATCCACCGGCGGGACTCGCCGTCGTCGTCCCGCCATGCTCCCTGAGATCCCGCACGGACGATATTGCAGGCGTCGAGCAGGTAGACACCCTTCACGGCCGACGCGAAGCCGCGCTCACGGAGCCCTCCTTGTCATATCAGCTTCCTGATAAGACGTTCGAGTTCCTCGATCACGACGCCGATGACTTCCTCGACAACCTCCTCCTCGATGCCTTGCACCAAGGCGTCGGGCGAGCACGCCGGATTCCCGTAGGCGTTTTCGTAGGCGCCCCCGGGATCTGGCTGGGCCGCCGCCGGAAAGGCCGCCCCTCTCATACGCAGGATCCGCCGGCTGCGGTAATCATAGACCACGGTCTTGCTCTCCGCCATGCACTGATTGGAGAGCCGGACATAGGGCTTAACGAGCGCGTTGGCCAGGGGCTTGGGAAGCCATGAGTGCACCTGGTTCATGCTGAGGTGCGTATCGACGAGATAGCCGACGCCGCCTCTCCGAACCGCGTCCTTCTGCGGACTCCTTCCCGTGAGAGGCGACGGGGCCTCGGGAGAGCTCAAGAACGCCTTGAACTCGGCGTTGATCTCGCCGGCGTCCCGACCGAGTTCCTGGTTGAGAACCAAAACGGAGGGGAACAGCCGGGCCTTTCGGATCGCCGCCGCCATTTTAGCCGAGAGCTCCGGCGAATAGAGCGCCGGCTTGCCAGGGCCGCGATCGATGTGGACGGCGACGGCGACGCCGCTCGGAGCCGCCGCCCGCGCCGCCCGTCGAGTTCCGGCCCCGCCCGCGGGCCCCGCGCAGGCCGCCAGGGCCAGGCAGGCCAGGCCCCCGGGGATCATCCGCCGCATCTCCACGTCTTGATTGTAGCCAATTATCCCGATCGGCTCCTCCCGGTAGTATTGGCCATTGCGTTGCGGCGCGGTGCTCTATCGAGGAATTCAATGAACAAATCAGCGACGCTCACGAAAGCGCCCATGTCGGTCATGGACGCCATCTATACGAGAAGGGCCGTCCGCTTTTACGCTCCGACGCCCGTCGATGAGGGGACGGTCGGTCTGCTGCTTGACGCCGCCGTCCAGGCGCCAACGGCCGTGCGCGAGGAGCCTTGGGCGTTTGTCTTGGTCCAGGATCGAGAGACCCTCAAGCGCCTGTCGGACGACGTTAAAAAATCCCTCGATGAGGTCTGGAGGGATGTCCACCTTCCGGAGGCATCCCATGACAGCCGCTTTTCGATCCCCGAGAACGTCTTCTACGATGCGGGAACGCTGATTGTCATCTGCGGCAAGCCCCTGGGCCGCTTCGTTGCCGCCGACTGCTGGCTCGCGACCGAGAACCTGCTGCTGGCCGCTCGAGCGATGGGGCTCGGGACTTGCGTCATCGGCTTGGCGGTGAACACGCTCAACGCCCCGAAATGGAAGTTGGAACTGGGGATCCCCGATGAGATGACCGCGTTCGCACCCGTGATCGTCGGGACGCCCTCGGGAGAAACACCGGCCACAAGCCGCCACAAGCCCGCGGTCCTCCGTTGGATAAAATAAAACAAGGCCGGGGCTGAATGATCAGCACCGGCCCCGCTTATTGGTCAGCGGCATGTCATGACCCAATCGCTCGCGGAACCGGACGCCAAGAAAAGGATCGCCGCGCGCGGGAAAGTGCTCTCGCGGGATCATCTGCTCTCCGCCGTCTGGGGCATCGGCGAGGACTGCACGATCCGCACGCGCACGGTGGACCAGCACATCGCGGGAATCAGGCAGAAGCTGGGCTCGGAAGGCGCCAGGATCCTAACGGTCCCGCGCTTGGGATACCGCGTCGACCTCTCCTAGCTGGAGGCGGCGCTGGAAGGTCAGCGCGTAGACCGAGTTCGTCTCGCCGTGGGCGACGTTGGTGGCGGCGGCCGGAATGTAGGTCACGCCCAAGTTCCAGGGCCGGTAAACCACGCTCAGGCCGGCTCCGCCGGCGATGTTCTGCGAGGGATCGGAAGCCAGGCCCGCCGGACCGGAAAGGCGGGGGGACGGCTCGCCGGTCAGCAGGTACCCGAAAAGGATCCACCGGAGAAAGCCCGTGTTGACCTGCGGGGCGGCCCCGGCATCCAGGGCCAGCCCCTTGGCGTCGAAACAGACGCCGACCGAGCAAACGGCATCTTCCTCGACCATGTTCCGATAGCCGAGTCCGGCCATGATCGGCAGGCGAAAATCGTGGCCCGAGAAGGGATCATAAATGGCGTTGGCGGTCGCCACGTAGCCGGTCGAGCGAGGAGTGTTTCCCTGGCCGTCGGTCCCTGAGAGCTCGCCGTAGCCGAACATCCCGGTGGCCGCCCAATGGCCCGTGAAGGCATAGACGGCCGAGGCGCCAACGCCATATCCGCTCAACTTCCACTCCCCGGAGCCTTGGGTGGAGGGCGGCAGCGTGTAGTAATCATAGGCCGGGGAGAGCCGGAGATCCAGCGCTCCCGACGAGATCGGCCGAGTCGGCAGAGCCGATGCCAACAGGTAGCCCATCATCTCCTTCATGTTGGAGGCGCTTGCCGGCATGACGGCTCCAAAAGCCAAAAGAATCGCCATGAAATTTTGCCGCGCCACAAGATGCTTCGAGGCCCGGAGCCTCTTAGCGAAATTGAAGAACGATCCTTGAACCGACGTATCCCCCATGGCCCGTTTATTGAGCCCCTTTCGAGCCTTGGCTGTCAATCGGCGCGGCTGGCCACCGGCGACTTTGACCCCAGCCCAGCCCTCTACTCCTGATAATCACCCGGCGCGCGAGGCCCGGCCCGGAGAAGACCCGCCGAAGGACCATGACACCGTATCGAGCAGATTTGTCTCGCTCGGAAACGCGTCCGAGGGCGTGACGGAGACGTTGATCGTCCGCGGGCCGGCGCCTCCGCCTATGGCGAAGGGGTTCAGAATCCAGCCGCGTCCCGCGGGAATGCCGGCCTCGATGCCGCCCAAAAATCCAACCCGCATCGAATGCCCGGAGACATCGCAGCTGCCGATATCATTGCCCGAGGGCGAGGAACAATTTTGGACGGCGGCGCTGAAACCCACATCCTCGACGACCGGGCCCGCGAAAACGGGGAGGACGAACCCGCCGGGTTTTGAGCCGAAAAACCGACGCGTGACGTCCGCGCTCAGAAGCTCGAATGATCCATCGGAAGACGATATCCGCTCGCTGCTCTGGATCGAGTTGAAGCTCCCGCCGAGAGCGCTGCCGGCGGCCAGGACATAAAGCCCCCAACGCCCCTCGCCGACGCTCCAGCTTCCGGCGCCTCCCGCCCCTCGGAAGCTTCCCGTGCCTTGGGTTCCGTAGGTCGCGGCCCCCGCGCTGTTGACTGTTCCGGAGAAATAGTATGGCTCGACCTTGAAGCTTTTTTCCGACCGGTAAAGCCGCGGCAACGGCGGATTTCCCAGCATCAAGCTCATCGCGTCGGCGGCGGCATCCACGGGAAGGCTGTAAAAATTGTTGCTGCTTTGCGCATGCGACCGCATCGGCACCGCCAGGAGCAGCGCCGGCAACAAGAGCGCCGGGGACAAAAAGGGCCTCCTTGGGAGATTCAACGGACAACGGAGGCGCGCCGCGCGCCGTCGAAAGAGATTCTGTTTTTTATGGGAGAGTTCCGGCGTTGAAAAATGGTGGAGGAGGCGGCATCGGAGGTTTTCCTCCAATGCTACGATATGCCCGGAGGCCCCGCTATGACCGGCGTCATGGACGACGGACCTGGGCGGGGGCGGCCTTGGCTCTGTGGCCGCCGAAGGTTCTGATCCAGCGCAGGGCGTAGACGGAGGTCCCGCTTTTGTCGCCGAAGCTCGGGGAGTAAAAGAAGGATAGATTGTAGGGGCGCCAAACGACATTGACGCCGGCCGATGCCCCAGGGGAGCTGTCGGTGGGCGGCGAATTGGAGCATTCGGCGCCGGCGCAAGTGGAGTCCTCGGTGACGCTCGTCACCTGAAAGAACGGCTCCCACCGCAAATAGCGCCCCGTGTTGAATTGCGGGTCTACTCCGACCATATAGCCCAGGTTGCCGGCCTTCGTCTGCGTCACCGCGGGCCCGGACGAGGGACCTCCGGATACGGCAGGATAATTGATGGTCGTTGACGCGCTCAAGGGTCCTCCCGCCAGGACGAAGGGGAGGCGGAACCCGTCCCCCGAGAACGGATCGAGGATCGCGACAAGCCCGTCGAAGCTCCCCTTGTCGGACTCGGAGGCTTGATAGTAGGGGTTGGAGCCGGTTTGATTCCCGGAGCCGGAGAAATAGGCGCCGAGCAAGCCCAAGGCGGCGTGGGAGTTGAAGGCGTAATCGATCCCGGCGGCGCCGCCGAAGCCGCTGAGACGGTCGACGGGGCCTGGGCCTGGACTGCCGCCGTTCCCCTCCTGTTCACGGGTCGTGAAATAGGCGGGATCTAATTGGACGGTCCATTGCCCGCCTTTCAGGGGCTGAAGCGGGAAGGTGTAGGGCATGAAGCCGTTCATCGTGTGCATGGAGGCCTCCGAACTGGCCCAGGCGCGGCCGGCCGCCAGGCACAGGGCCGCGGCCGTGAGGGCTGCTCGGAACATTCCGGCGGCGCGATCGCGACTTAATCCAGGCATCGCCCCCCTATCGCCCGGCCGATGCCGCCGCTTCCGAAGCGGCCGGGAGGGCGCCCGCGATCGCGGCGAAAAATCGGTCCGTCCATCCGGGCGGGTCGGGCTTGAAGACACCCCCCCAGGACAGGCCGCTGTCGGCGACCCGCACCGAGATCCTCTCCGAACCATCGCGTTTGAGGCACACGCGCAGCTCCTTGGAGCCCTGGAAGACCCCCGGACCGCGCGAAGCGCCAAAGCAGCCCTTGGCCTTCTCCTCCTCCCAGATGGAAAGCCCCAGCGCGACGGCGGCGCTCTCCGCGGCCGTCCAGGCTTCGTTAAAAGAGACGCGGTAGTTCCGGGTCTGGACGCTCTCGGGGCGCCGCAGGATTCCGATCCGGCTTCCCGCGCAACCGCAAAGGGCCAGCGCGGACGCGCCCAACGCGGCCGCTGCCCGCCTCACGATTTTCCTCTCGACTTGGCCGCTCTGGCGCCGCCGAAGGTCCTGGACCACTTGACCGTCGTGGCGCTCGCGTTGCCCGGAAACGCCGCCGGCATACGGCTAGCGGATCGTCCTGGCGTCGAGCCAGGAGCGCTTCCCGGCCGCCACGACCACGCCCTTGAAGATGCGCCTTGAAAGCGTCCGCCCCGCGTCGTCCTGGAAATCGACCGCCAGATCGTAAGTCCCGGGCGGCAGCTTGAGCCTCGCCAAGCGAATCTGCGCCGGGATCGTCGACCAGCCGCGCACGTCCGCGAACTGCGTTCCCGACAAATCGAGGCTGCCGGCCCCGCTCGCGGCGGCCTCGGCCGCGAGCTTCAAAAGCCCCCGCGCCATGCTGCGCGCCTTGACGATGGCCAGCCGTTCCTTCAAGTCTTGTTCCGCGATTTTGGAGACGGGCTCGGCGAGCTCCGTCGCGACTCCCCCCGCAATCCCTCCCGCCGACACCGAGGAGGCCCGGATCGCGTAGGGGTCCTGGACATAGGCGGGGCAAGTCTCGTTGGCGATGGTCCCGACCACGGCGCCCCCCACGTCCGCGACCACACCGACCGTGCCCGCCACCGCGTCGACCGCGAGCCCCGCCGCGGCCGTCGCGCCGTGGTAGGCGGCCTTCAAGGCCTTCGCCGGGTTCAAATAGGACAGAGTCCCTCCGGCGCCGGAGGCCGTCCCGGTGGAGGAAGAGGCCGCGGGGCCCGTTTCCCGTTCCCTCGCCTTCGCGGGCGCGGGGCAGCCCGAGACCGAAATCTTCCGGGGCGCGGGGCCGGCATAATGAAGGAAGACGACCTCCCCCCCGCCGTCCCAGTTCGTGGGGAACTCGAAGTCCGGCATGGCGTCGCCGTAGAGCTTTTGATAGCGGGCATAGGCCTCTTGGGCCGCGTGGTAGGAAATCCGAGCGTCGTCGGGCGCCCCCGACTCCTCGTAAAGGAGCGCCGAGAGATAGTGGCCGAAGGCGTCGTCCCGATAGGAGCGCCCACCGGGGGAGTCCCGGTCGAGGCGGTCGAGGAAGTCCTCCATGCGCCGCACCTCGACCAGGGCGTCCTGGGTCCGCCCTAAAAAGACGTAGTTGAGCGTGTGGAAGAGATGCGAGAGCGCCCGCTCGAAGCCCTCGGCCTGGTAGTCCTTGCTGTTTTCGTTGGCGAGGAGCGCGGCCGTCTCCTGGGAGACGCTCTTGACGTCCCGCGCCCGCATCAGTCTCTCGGCCTTCGAGAATTGCCGGTTCGATTCCCGGTAGCGCCCGCATTCATGCAGGACCATGCCGAGGTCGAGATGGTAGAGGACGGCGTTGGCCCGGCCGTAATCCGCGTTCTTGGCCTTGCGCAGGAAAGCCTCGGCGCCTGGGCAATTGCCGTCGGCAATGTGGTCCGTGAGGGTCTGCTTTACCTGCGCCGAGGGCCCGGCGCAGGCCCCGAGGACGGCCGCCAGAAACAAGACAAGCGCCCGGCGCGGCGAAAGAGGGGCGAAAAACATCGAAGCCATAGAGTTTACAAAAGTCCAGCGCGGGGCGCCGCTCTCTCTTCACGGCTTTGTCAGGCGTCGATAGCAAAAAATATCATGTAAAATTTTGCGTTAAGGCAAAATATCACATATACTGTTTCCGTGCTTAAAAACCGTTATCTGGCTTCTTCGGTCGCCGAAGACCTTAAACGCAAGATGGTCTTCGTGGGCGGGCCGCGCCAAGTCGGCAAAACCACCTTGGCGAGGGGCTTGGTGGGAGTCCATTTTAAGGAGGTCGCCTACTTCAACTGGGACAAGAAAGAGCAGCGGCGGCAGATCATGGCCTCCGCGTGGCCGGCCTCGGCCAAACTCATTATCCTCGATGAGATTCATAAATTCAAAAAATGGAAACGATTCATCAAGGGCGAGTACGATACCCTTAAGGACAGACATCGATTCCTCATCACGGGAAGCTCGCGACTGGACGTCTATCGCAAGGGCGGGGACTCGCTCCAAGGCCGGTACCATTATTACCGCCTGCACCCTTTTTCCCTTGCCGAGATGACGGGGAGAAAAAAGAAGCCCGAACCGTTCAGAGAACTGCCGATCGAGTCCATTCATCAGGGTCCCGACCTCGCGATCCTCGAAAAGTTTGGCGGGTTTCCGGAGCCCCTATTCTCGCAAAACGATCGAACCTTGCGGCGCTGGCGCAACGAACGCAACGAACGGCTTTTCCGCGAGGACATTCTGGATGTGGAAATAATCCGAGATCTGGGCAAGATGCAGGTCTTAAGCGACATGCTGCCGTCCAAAGTAGGCGCTCTGTTGTCCGTGAATGCGATCAGGGAGGATCTCGAGATCAGCCACCGCGCCGCCTCGCATTGGCTGAACATTCTCGAAGCCTTTTACTACCAATTCCGGATTTACCCGTTTGCCAGGGCTTCTTTCCGGGCTCTGAAAAAGGAGCCCAAGCTCTACTTGTGGGACTGGTCCGAACTCCAGGACGAAGCCGCCCGATTCGAAAATATGGTCGCGTCACACCTTCTCAAACTTGCCCATTGGCTGCATGATCGAGAAGGGCACGACGCCAAGCTCTATTTCCTGCGCGACACCTCCAAGCGGGAGGTGGATTTCTTGCTGACGGTAGATGAAAAGCCGTGGTTCGCCGTTGAGGCTAAAAGCCAGGATCAGGCAGTCTCGCCCAACCTAAGATATTTCCGCGACAAGCTGAAAATCCCCTTCAGCTACCAGGTCCTGAGGAAGGAAGGCATCGACAGTCTCCGCAACGGCGTCCGCGTCATCTCGGCCGACAAGCTGCTTTCCGCCTTGATTTAAGGCCGAACGCAAATAGGGCCCTGGGGGCGTGGCGGTCGGCCGGGCGGCCCCTGCGCTTGAGCCAGCAGAAGCCGCGCGCGGAGCCGGGTTGACCGCCGCGCCGAAATGCCACGACTTGTAGTAATCAAAGGACGCCGGCTCCAATCGACGCTTTCGGTTTGGGTGGGAGAAACGTCGTGCTTGAAATCGATGCCCTGCCAGCCGTAGAAAGGGCCCAGGGAAATCGGCATGCGAAAGCCCTGAGGGTCGGCCCATTATTCACAATCCCACGCCGCCGTAACTTAATCTAGGCGCCGGCCCCCCTCACGACTTCCCGCCCGCCTCCGCCGGGGCGGACGGCGCCCCGCCGAAGCTCTTGGTCCATTTGAGGGTGTAGGCGCTGGTGCCCACCGAGGTGGTCATGGAGCTGGTGAAGGCCAGGTTCCAAGGCCGCCAGATCACCGAGATCCCCGCCCCACCCACGGTCTGGTAGGGGAAACTGGGGTCGTACTCGGCAACGTGGCAGTTGTTGCTGTCATTCGTGCATCCGGAGGGGTTGGGGGACAAAGACAACGCCCCATAGGGAGCCAGCCGAAGCTTCCAGAGGTTGAATTGCGGAGAAAGACCGAGCATGAGCCCGAAGCCGTTGGCCGTCGTCTTTTGGGGGTATCCGTTGACCGGCTGGGAGGTTTCGAGATCATCGTAGGACTGGCTCAGTCCCAGGAGAAGCGGGAGCCCGAAATTCTCTCCGCTGAAGGGATCGTAGAGAAGGTAGCCCGACGCCAGATAGCCGGAACCCTTGAGGGACACCGAATTTTCCGCGGGCCAGCGGCCCGTCGCCTCCTCCCCCACGAGCATGGCGCCCGCGCCGAAATGCCGCGACTTGTAGTAATCGAAGGACGCCGCGATCCCGGGGCCATTGGTGACCTCAGCTTGTTTCCATCCGAGGTCCGCGGTGATGTACATGGGCATGACGCCGAGGGTCTTGACGCCAGGACGCATGGGCTCCGAGGGCATCGCGACGGCGAGACCCGCGGCCTCGGCTTGACCCAAGATCTTTTCTGGATATAAGCTCTGCGCCACGGCCGTCCGGGGAACCAAAAGGACGGCGCAAGCCAAAGCAACGGCCGCATGCCCCCGGGTCATGGCAATGGGGCTTTGAGGCTCGGGGACGGAGCCGTCTCCGTCTTATTTCCGGCGCCGGGGGCGGCCTTGGCTCTGCGGCCGCCGAAGGTTTTGATCCAGCGCAGGGCGTAAACGGAGGCCCCGGATTGCGCGCCCGTGGGAGGTGAATAGAACAAGCTGAGATGGTAGGGAATCAATACGGCGTTAAGGCCGACCACTCCCGTCACATTGGGACCGCCGCCGCAGCTATTCCCGCAGTTGCTCGCGCCGCTGTAAGCAAGCCCGTGGTTGAACGGATGCAGGATCATGAAAAACGGCTCGATCTCGAAATAGCGGCCGGTCCGCAGCCGAACGCCGATTCCGGCTGTCACTCCAGGAGACTGCAGGCTCTCGCGGCCTTCGCCGCCCGAAAATTGAGAGACAAGGGACTCATCGTTATACCCCGCAACCATCGGGAGCCCCAGTCGATCCGAGCGGATGGGATCGTAGAGGAGATTCCCCGACGCGATCCAGCCGCTGTCCGAAACGGCTCCGTCGATCCCGGTCGTTGGATCTTCGAATATCCCGCTGGTCGAATGGAAATCGATGCCAGTGACGTTCAAGGCCAGATTTTCGCCGAAGCCGTAGGTGGCCCCGGCCGCGCCGGAAACGGCGTCAACCCGCTCGGAGCGATGGTTGGTCAGGTCGACACCGCTGTAGGTGGCAAAGGCCGGGGATATTTGGGCTTCCACGGCGCTTTTCCCCGGCAGTCCGACCGGAAAAGTATAGGGCAGCAACGCCGCGGCAAGCGTGATGGATGAGTTCTCGTTGGCCCCCTGTTTTTCCGTGAAAAGACCGCCTTGAGCGGAGCTCGCCAGAAAGAGGCACGCGATCCCGCGACCGCGAAGGCGGCATGCTCTCCCGAACTGGCTCATGGGGCATGACTCAAGACAGGCCTCGGCACCGACCGAACGAAAGTTTTTTCATCGTCTCCTACGCTGCTGCTTCGTCATTGAAGCGTCAGCGTCCCGCCGCCCGAGACGCTGAGGACGCCGTAGACGGGGCCGCTCGCTGGATAGCATTGGTTGAAGCAGTTGTCGCCGGACATGGAGCAGTTCATCGATCCGCCGTTGACGGAGCAAACGATCGAATATCCCGAGGCTGTTCCCGCTGATCCGCACGCCATCGGGCCATTGGTCAAGGTGAGGTTCTGGCCGTCGAAGTTGGCCGAGCTGAAGCCTCCTCCAAAACCGTTGCCGTTGAAATTCGTTCCCGTGCCCAGGCAGGAGAAGCTGACGCCTCCGGTCGAGATCGTGATCGTCGCCGGGGAGCATGGCGTCGCGCTGTTCTCGCTCTGGCCGCCGCAATCCCCGGAAACGTTTTCGGTGAAGCTTCCGCTCCACCTGCCCATCAGGGACGAAGGTAGGGAAGACGGCGACGGGCCCAAGGACGGCGTCAACGTGGCGCTTCCGCCGATGGCGAAAAGGGTTTGCGGCATGGGAGAACCATTGGGGCAAGTCATCCCACCTCCGCCGCCGCACATGGTTCCCGAGGGCGTGCAAACGAGATTTGGCGGGTTGCCCGTTCCGGACAAAGAACAGTTGAAACTCGATCGCGGGGCGAGGCCGGCGCTCTCGCATCCCTCGCCGCTTTGGACCGTCACCGAAATCGCTTGCCCAGTGGCCGTTCCCGAAAAACTCCAGTTGCCGAAATCGAAGCCGCAGGAGGCGGTGCCTGTCACGGAATTTCCGGTCTGGCTTAAGCAGAAACTTAGCGGACAGGTGGTTTGCGAGTTGACCGGGCAGGAGGAAGCCGAGGAGATTTGGCTGAAGTTAAGGGCTCCGCTCCAATAGCCATTGAAAGGCGTTTGCGGCGTCGCGGTTCGTGGAGCGCAGGATGCGTTGCCGTTATTGTTGTTGTTTTGGACCGGAGGCCAGACGGGGTTGGCGGCCAGGGCAAGGCTGCCGCTGACGTTGCCTTGGCCCATGCCGCTGCAGCCCGCGGGCGCGGGAGGGTTCGGATAAGGGCCGCTCGTTCCGTTTCTTTCCGACATGTCGCAGGGGCCGCAGAACACACCGGAGCCGGAGCAGGTCATGGCGGCGCCGCCCAGGAGGCAGGTGAGCGTCACGGAACTGGTGTTGTTGCAACCGCAATTGCCGGGCGCGCTTTGAAAGTGGAGGGTCAAGGTGTTCCCCGAGAGAGTCGCCGTGGGGATTTGGCTGACGGGATAGGCGCGCGTGACGGCTAGGCCCTCGGGCCCGGTGGAGATCGCGAGCATGAAGGGGCTCATGACGTCCGTTTCATAGCCCGAGGGACAGACGCCCGCGGACGGAACCGCCGTCATGGTTCCCGCCCAGACTCCGGCCAGGGAAGGCTGGCTCGGCGCCGGCAGGGGCTCGGTCGAGCGGGAGAGGAGCGCGTTTCCGGAGACGGAGACGGCGTCGTTGCCGCAACGGCCGCAGGTGGAGCCGCTCGTGCGGCAGCTCAAGATGTCCGTCCCCCGCAGGGAGCATCTCACCTTCATGACGGGGTTCGCCCCGCCGCAGGAGGCGTTCGAGGCGTTGATGAGAAGATCGCGGCCCTTGATTTTCCCCGACCAGCCGGCCTTCCCGCAGGAAGCCCCGCAGCAGCCCTCGGCGACCGTGACGTTGGAGCCCGACTGCTCAAGCGCCATCCCCCAGGGATCGCAGACCGTCGCGCGGGCCTTGCCGCAGGAGTCCGCGCCTACTTTTTGGGTGTAAAGCCCGCGCCAGGTCCCGGCGCAGCCGGAGGGGACCGGCGGCGTTATGGCGGCGCAGCTCGGCGCCGGACCCTCGGAAAGAGGCTTGCTCGAGACCCCGTAGACCCGGTCCGCGACGTAGCCCAGAAGGTCGACCGCCGGGACGCCGGAGGCCGAGGCGTCATGCCAGCAGGAGATATGCAGGATCGTCAAGCCCGACGCCGCCCGCCATTCGTCGCGGCACAGCGGGAGCTTGGCCCCCGGCGCGCATTCCGTCACGTCGAACTCCAGGCCCCGGGACGTGGGAACCGCCTCGGAAACAGAGGGGGCCTTCGTTTGGGCGGCGCCGAAGACCATGTCGGAATCGGGAGTCTGATCGGGCGGGAAGAAACCCAGGGGGACGACCTTGAAGGCGGCGGGGCCCGAGGCCGCCTGGAAATTCGCGCCCGCGACGTAGAAGACCTGCTCACGGGCTCCGTCGGTCCCGTAGACCTTGAGCGCGAAGGCGCCGCCCAGGCTGTTGGCGGAGGGCGCCGCTCCCTTGTTAAAGAGGGCGCTCAGATCGGCGTAGCTCGATAGGGAGGAGGTCGAGACCGCGGGAGGCGGGGGCGCTTGGGACGGTCGGGAAACGGCCGGGGGCTTGGACGAGGCTTGGCTCTTGGCCCCCGACGAGGCGCAGCCGGCCGCCAGAACGGACGTCAACGCCGCCAGCGCCGCAAGTCCTTTGAGATATCTCATGGAATCGTCTCCTCTTACGGAATGTCGAATGACTTACTGCGACACCTCCGCGCCGCCGCCGGACATGATCTGGTCGAAAGAGGCCGCGGGAAGCTGGGGCGCGGCCATGGGGCGCGGGGAAACCGGCGTCGTGACGGCGGAAACTTCCTTTTTCATCGGCGCCGCGGCGGAGGCGCTGCTGACCGTCACGGGCGCCCTCCTTGCGACGGAGGCGACGCCGTGCGCCGCGGCGGTGCTTTCCTGGACGGCATGGGAGATTTTGTCCTTGATCTTCTTCTGGATTTGCTCGAGCTTCTGGCGGGCCTGGACCTGGGCCTTCTGCTTGAGCGCGTTTTCCTCGGCCTGGAGCTTCTGCTTCGCCTGATCCTCGGCCGATTTCTCAAGCTTTTGCGCCTCGGCTTTCCGCCCCTGGCTTGTCAATAGCTGCTTGGCCTCGGCCTTGATGGGGGCCTGTTTCGCCATGTCCGCCGCCAGCCGCGACTTTTCCTTGGCGATCTCCGCCCGGGCCTCTTGAAGGGCCTTCTTCTTGAGCGCTTGGGCCTCGGATTTCGCGGCGGCCTCCGCGGAGCGCGCGGTCGAGTGATGGAGAGCCGGGGAGAGAATCCTCGAGACCGCGCTTCCAGCGCCCTTCAACGCCCCGGAAACGGCGTGCCCCGCGACGGCGGCTTTCGCGCTTGCTTGCGCCGCCGCGGCGTGGACGGCTGCCCCGGCCCCCTGGGAGGCGGCGCCGGCCGCCGTTTGAGCCGCAACCTTCGCGCCGGCCTTGGCCCCCGCCTTGGCCGCGGCCTTGGCGCCGGCTTTCGCCCCCGCTTTCACCGAGGCCTTGGCGGAAGTCTGAGCCGCCGTTTTAGCGGCCGTCTGGGCGGAGGCCTTGGCGGCGGTGTCGGAGGCGGCGGCCGCCGCCCCCGTGACGGGATCGGCGCGGAGAGGGCCCGCCAGCACAACGGCAAGAATGCCCGCCGCGACGCATGAGCATCCCCCTCTCCGCTCTATCATAAAGCTCCGGCATTATAAAGATATTCCGGGGGGTTGTAAACACACAATCGACTTCCCATTTATGTTAACATGCATTGGTTTTTAATGCGAACGCAAGGAGGCCTGTTGATGCCCGAGCCGCTTGTGCCGAATCTTTATTCTCGGATGGGCCGCGCCGTTTTGTCGGCCGGGGTTGCCCTCTTCATCTCCGGTTGCGCGACGCACTGGATGAACGCCCAGCGGACGTTCGAGCCAGATCGTCTCAAGGCCGTCAAGCGCGTGGCCATCATGCCTTTCTTCACCACCGGCCTGACCACGGATGATCCTTCCTACCATGGGAAGTTCAGCGCCCAGCAGCCATCCGTTGTCGTCTATGAGGCCTTGAAGGAAGGCCATCGCTTCCATTTCATCGACCAAGACAAGGTGACGGCGGCCTTGAAAAAGGCCGGCTTCGAGGGAATCCGGCTCGCTCCCGGAGAGGACGTGAGCATCCTCAAGGCGATGTTCAACCCGGGCCGCTATCGCACCGGATACACCCTGCAGCAGGCCCGGGCCGCCGGCAAGGCGCTGAAGGCGGACGCCCTTCTCATCGGGTCTTATGGGATGAGCTTTAACAGCGGCCCCGGTGGAGGTTCCCCCAAGGTCGTCATGGCGCTGCGGTTCGTGAGTCCCAAGGACGGCTCAACGCTTTGGGGAGCGGCCAAATCGGAGGAGTCCCAGGCGTCAATTTTTCACCCCATCGATTCCCAGAAGCAACAGATCGCCCAAATGGCCCAAGAATTGATCGCGGAGGTCCCATGAAAGCCGCTAGAATCGCTCGAGCATGTCCGTCACTGGCCCTGATGGGCCTAACCGCCTTTTTCTCGGGTTGTGTCGGAGCGACCAGCGAAGTGGCCTACGTCAAAGATCAGGCGCCGATTCCGAACTTGGTCGCCATCCTGCCTCCGGCCAACCAGACCTCCGACGGGGCCGCTCCGGACACGCTGCGCATGGCCGTCGCCCAGTTGGCGCTGAGCCTCGGCATGGTGCCCGTGGTCTCCCCGGCCCAGGACGCCCAACTCTACGAGAAGGGCTTCTTGAACATCAGCTCCATGACCTTGACCGAGGCCAAGGCGGCCGAAATCGCGGCGGCCCTGGGCGTGGACGGCCTGATTTATACGACCGTCACGAGTTTCAGCGATCTTGACATCGGCATCTACATGCAGCAGCTCGTCGGGGCGACGCTCAAGCTCGTAGACGGCAAGGGAAGTAAAATCTGGAAGATATCCGGCGAAGCCCATAATCGCCAAGTCAACATCAATCCGACTTCCATTGCGTCCGCGGCCGGCCAGAAGATGGCGGTGAACACCGCCGTGCGCGTCGCCGGGAAGGCGCTCGTGCAGCGCGGCAAGTCGGGCATCCTTGAAAGACTCAGCCGGTCTCTGGACATCAACAACGGCCTCTACATGGAATCCCTGATGATGACGGGGTCCATGATCCCCAAGCTTCCCGAGTGGCCCGTCGCCAGCGACGCGGACGAAAACACCGCCATGACGCCACTGACAAGGAAAGGGGCCTTCAGAAACAAAAAAAGGCTTCATCACCATCGGAGACACCTGGAAACGCCTCCCCTGGAAACCCCGCCGCAAGAGGAGTAGGCTCCGGCCGCTCCGCACGCATGGGTGTTGTATCAATGAAAGAGATCAACGATCCCATGTCCGTCCCCCGCTTCTTTGCCGCAGCCTTATTGCTGCTTTCTTCCGGCTGCACATACACCCTCCATACCCAGCCTCAAAGCTTGTCCGTATTAATGGGAGACCCATTTCCTCTCAGCGTGGCTGTTAGCGATTGGGCGGACACCGAGGATGACGCTGTTGAGATCACGGGAAAGGCAACGGATTTGGCCGCGACCCTTCGCAAAGTCGGACTTTTCGCCAAGGTGGACCATATCCCGCATGGTCAGAATCCCTCGGGCTATGACTTGATTATCAAGCCGTCCTACTCCGCTCGCGTGCAAAGCGTTACCTTGACTGAATTTTTCCCGGTATGCCTCTACCCTATTTTCCTTGTTTGCGAACTCGGCATACCGAATCACGTTTATGGGCATGGAAACCTCAATGTTTCAATTCGAGACGCCGACGATCGGGAGCTGGTGAGTTATTCGGAAAGCTCGAAGGAAGATTGTAGTTACTCCCCATCAATTCTCAATGAGTTTCTAATGACCTCGCGGTGCCATCAAGGGATAAGCTCCGCGCTTTTCACAAACGTCGCGGATGCGGTCGTAAACGACATGGTCGCCAATCGAAGCTTTTACGCCCACCTAGCGCGGAAGCTCCATCCGGAATCAATTTCCGGATCGGCCCAGGGCGGCGCCCCTGCCGTTTCAAAGAATGAATTCGTTGAGGCCATTCAGGCCGCGCTGGCGGGCGCGGCGCAAGCTAAAAAGGCTCCCGCCGCGGCGCGGGAGCCCCATTCCGACATCGACTCTCCCGACTACGCTCCCTTGCCGCAGAACCCCAACAAGTTCGCCCTGGTCATCGGCATCTCCAAGTACCGCGACATCCCCGAGGCCCGGTTCGCCGAGCGCGACGCCAGGGCCATGAAGGCCCATCTCATGGCCCTGGGCTACCCCGAGGAGAACATCATCACCCTGACGGGCGACCACGCGACGAAGTCGAGCCTCGTGGACAAGATCGAACGCTGGCTCCCCATGAACATCACCCCCAAATCCACGCTCTTCGTCTACTACTCGGGCCACGGCGCCCCGGACCCGGGCTCCAAGCAGGCCTACCTCGTCCCCTGGGACGGAGAGCCGGGGGACCTGGTGGACACGGCCTTCCCGCTCTCCCAGTTCTACAAGGACTTAAACAAGCTTCCGGCCAAGCGCGTCCTGGTCGCCTTGGACTCCTGCTTTTCGGGAGCGGGGGGCCGCTCGGTGCTGGCCCAGGGGGCGCGGCCCCTAGTCGTCCAGGTCTCCAACGACGTGCCCCAAGACGGCAAGCTCCTGGTGTTTTCGGCGTCCAAGGGAGACCAGATCAGCGGGACGCTGGAGAAGGAGGGTCACGGGGCGTTCACGTATTACTTCCTCAAGGGATTGAACGGCCAAGCGATGTCGGAGCGTCGCCAGGGTCATGTGACGGCGGGCTCCTTGTATCATTACCTGGCGCCGATGGTGGCCGCCGCGGCCCACCGCCAGGAACGCGACCAGAACCCGCAGCTTCTGCCTCGTTCTGACCGCGACTCCTCCTACGAGCTGAGGTAGCGCGGGTCCGGAGACTTTGGCCATGACCTGGTCCGATAGCCGTGAGTTCAGCTCCCTCCACGCGGGCCAAGTAGGAGAGGGGTTCCCCCACCGGGCCCCGGTGACCCAGGCAATGGGGCGAGAGATGTGGTGGGAGAAGGCCGGGTAGTCCGGATGGGACGCCATCAGATAAGCACGCTGGGGGCGGGAAGCCCCTCAGGCTCCTTGAGTCGGCGCAAGGAATTTGAG
>DAHVWT010000003.1:31312-61104 GCA_027327915.1 Elusimicrobiota bacterium | reverse complement strand
GACCTGGTAGGGGATCTCCCCCGTCTGGCCGTTGGAGAGGTTCTCGGCCCAGGTCGCCGTGTCGACCGTCGAGGGCTGCCACTCCGGCTCGTTCGTCCCGGAGTTCCAGGTCAGGATGTCGCCATTGTTGGCGCCGGCCGGCGAGAGCGTCGTCATGGAGGAAGGACTCGCGAAATAAGGGATCGCGCCCGGCGTCTGCGACGGCAGGCTCGCCCCCGTGCCGCCGTAGCCGATTCCCAAGGCCGAGGCGAGCTCGAGGACGCCCGCCGTCGTGAACGTGCTGACTTGCGGGCCCAAACCGAACGAAGCGACCCCCTGGACGCCCAGGTTGTTGAGCGCCGTCACGTTGTTGCCGTTAAACACCAGGGCCGATTGCCCGTTTCCGCCGATCGCGCTCGAAACCGTCACCAGATCCGAGAAGGTCTGCGAGGAGGTCCACGTGATCGCCTCGTTCTGCGTGCCGGAGAGCGTCAGCGCCCCCTGCGCGTTGATGAAGGCCTCCCCCGAGAGCGTCGCCGTCGCCGGGGCCACCCCCACTCCTTGTCCTATAATAAGGCCTCCGACGGCCATGGAGGGAAGGAACGTCGTCGAGCCCGCGCCGAGTTGGTAGGGGATCTCTCCCGTCTGGCCGTTGGAGAGGTTTTCCCCGAAGGTCGCCGTCGAGACCGCCGAGGCGTTCCAGTACGGCGCGTTTGCTCCCGAGTTCCAAGTCAGGATGTAGCCGTTCTGCCCGGCCGGCGAGAGCGCCGTCATCGAGGAACCGCTCGCAAAATAGGGGATCGCCCCCGCCGCCTGCCCCGCGAGGTCCGCCCCCGTGCCGCCGTAGTTGAGGGCAAGCGTGCCCGTGCTGACGTTCGTCGCGTTTAGGTTCGTGACGTTCGTGCCGTTGCCTAAAAACGCCGAGGCCGTGATCGAGGATTGGGAGATGATGACGCCCGCCGGCCCGGTCAGGGTGATGCTCGATCCGCTGAATGTGGCGCCGCCCGCCAGGGCCTGCTGCTGGTTCCACGTGACGGCCTCGTTCTGGGTCGAGGAAAGCGTCATGACCCCCTGGCCGTTGATCACGGCGGCTCCCGAAAGAGTCGCCGTGGCCGGGGCGACTCCCGTCCCCTCGCCGACGATCAGCCCTCCCACCGCCATGGACGGCAGGAAGGTCGTCGAGCCAACGCCCAACTGGAAAGGAATATCGCCCGTCTGGCCGCCTATGAGGTTTTCCGCGGACGCGGCGGTCGACACGAAGGAAGCCTGCCACGTGATGCTGCTGCCGGTCCAGCTGAGAAGCTGGTTGGCGGCAGTGGGGGCGGCGATGAAGCCGGTTTGGTTGAGGCCGGTTTGAAGGACGATCTCGTTGATCCCTCCTCCCGTGTAGATCGTCCCTCCCCCCGACAGGTTCGTCGCCGTGTTGGCGTTCCCCGTGACGCTGATGGGAGCGGTGCCGTTGAGGCCTCCGGCGTTTCCGAAGAACTCCGAGGCCGTGATCGAGGACTGCGCGACGATCGTCCCGTTGGAGCCGGTTAATTCGATGGGGACATTCTCGGCCGAGATCCCCGACGAGATGAAGAGCTCCTGCTCGAAGTCCTGCTGGGCCGACCAAACGTTCGTCGAGGCGATCACGTAGGGGATGGGCGAGTAGCAGGTGGGCGCGCCCGCGAGGGTGTTGACGAACTCCCCCGTCGAGCAGGCGACGGGGAAGCTCGCGAGATCCGACCATGGCACCGTTCCCGAGAAGGCGTTCGCGTAGACGGTCCCCGAGAAATTGGCGTTGCCGGCGACGCTCAAGGGATTGGTGGGCGCGATGGCGCCGATGGCGAGATAGGCCCCGGGAGACACCGCGATCGCGCTCGACACGAAGAGTTCGTTTTTGAAGGTCTGCTGGGCCGTCCAGGTCCCCGTCGTGTTGTAGACGTCGACCAGGATCGCCGTGGGGTTCACCCAAGCGGGGGCCGCGGAGCCCTGGGCCTCAAGGACATATCCGGAAGGCCCCGCGCCGACGAAGTTCTGGACTCCGCTTCCCGTGAAGTAGGGGATGGCCCCGGGACCCGCGGCGGCGAGGTTGGCTCCGGTTCCGCCCATATCCGGCGGAAGAATGAAGTTCGGAGCGAAATTCGAGGCCCCGAGGCCGCTTAAGCCCGCGCCGGGGCCCACGAAGCCGGCGGCCGTGACGGTGGCGCCGACCGTCAAATACCCGGTGACGGAGGCGCTCGTGTCAACGAAGACCTCGTTTTGGAAATACTGCCACGCATACCACGTGTTCGTCGAATAAAGCAGCGTCCCTCCCGGAGGCTGCCAGGATGGAACGCCGTTGACGGTGGTCAGAATCCAGCCGGAGCTTGCGGTGGTCGAGATAAGCCCCATGGAGCCAACGGCGCTGAAATAGGGGATTTCGCCGGACGCGGCGCTTGCGAAATTCTGCCCCGTGCCGCCCAGGCTCGTGGACAAGTTCTGGGTCAGCGTGTCGGCGTTGATCGCATGGAAGGAATATCCCGAAGCCGCGAGCTGGATTCTCGGGGAGAGAACCGTCGGGCTCGTCAGGGGCTTGACGTTGCCCTGCTGGACGGAAATCTCAAGATAGACCTGGTTTTGAAACGTGCCCGTCGAGATGCCGCCGGAGGCTTCGCCGATGACGACGGTGTAGATGCCGTTCGTGACGTTGATTCCCGGGTCGGTCTCGCAAAAATACGCGACTCCCGTCCCGGGCGTCGGAGTGCTGTCAAGACAGAACTGGAAGCTGTAGGTCCCCGTTAAAGGGTTGCCCGAGGCGTCGTCGAGCTTGCCCTGAAAATTCAAGACTTGCGGCGGCTGGGCGAAGGCGGCACGCGCCGCGAGCAACAGAAGGCCCCAGAAGGCCACGGAAAGCAACGAGGGACACTGAAAAGCTGGTGGGAATCGCCCGGCGATCCGCCACATTCCGCGGCTTTCGGCGGCCTTCCGTGGCCTTCCGTGGCCTTCCGTGGCCTTCCGTGGCCTTCCGTGGCCTTCCGTGGCCCACGGGACGTGGTGGCTTTCCATGGATTCGGAACCAGGACCCCTCGGGACGGGGCTCCTCGTGCCGCGCGGGCGATTATAGGGACGGGATGTCCGATTTTTATTTCGGACTTACGAAACTAATAGAGACAATTATGCCTGCTTAATGACTTTTTTATGACAGCAACTAGGGGGACAATAACTTAAAAACTTAATGCCAGGAACAGACTGCTATTTCACCAAGGCGAGCTTGCGTTCCAGCAGTCGGACAATCTTGGAGGAAGCGTTCTGGGCGGCCGTGGAGATATCCGAGGCGGAGGCGTCGGCCGAGGCGCTCCAGAGGACGGAGCCGCCCCGCACGCTGGTCAACCGCACGGCCATCCCCACTCGCGCGGGGGTCGTCATCGTGACCGGCATGCTTTGGGGGACATAGTTCGAGTTGTAGCCCACGATACCCAGTTGACCGTTGGCCATGGGGCCGATAATCGGGTTGGTCTGCTCCTGCGAGACATCCTCCATCACCGTCTGCTCGCTCGCATCCGCGTATTCCGTCAAACTGCCGACGATAAGGTCGGTGGCGCCCAGAAGCTGGCCCAGCCGGACTTCCGTCGCGGGGTCGACGACGCCGGAGGCCTGGAAGTTCTGCTCCCGCAGGATCTGCTCGACCTGGCCTCTCTCGACGAAATTGTAGCCCAACGCGAGGATGTAGGTCTGGAAAATGCTCGAGATAAGCGCCCCCGACCCGGGCGAGCCGGGAAAATCGGAAAAGTCAATGACGGCGACCCTTTGAACCTTGGCCGGATTATAGATCGGGCTCAAAAAGACGTTGGCGGAGGTGCTCGCGCAGCCGCTCATTAGAGCAACGGGAAGCGACGGAAAGAAACAAAAGGCCAAGGAAAGCCACGAGGAGCTCCGGCGTTTTACCATGGCCACAAGTCGCCCACCCACCAGTCCTTGTTCCCCTTCGATCGGATGCCGAGCTCCGCTCGCAGTTGCCTTGCCCGTTTGTGGGCCGACATCAACTGATCGGGCTTCAAGACCAATTTCAGCCGCTTCACGTTTGACCGGGCGATCGGATCGCCCGCGGAAGCCGCCAGGACGTACCAGGCGTACGCCTCGATGAGGTCCTTCTTGACGCCCAACCCCAGCTCATAGAAGCGCCCCACCTTGCCCTGCGCGACCGCGCGGCCGTTGACGGAGGCCCGATGGAACCACTCGAAAGCCTTCGGATAATCCTTCCGGACCATCCCGCGCCCCTGCTCGTACATGTCGCCCAGCTTCACCTGGGCGAAGACATGCCCGCTCTGGGCCGCCGCGAGGTACCACTGAAGCGCCTTTTTGTCGTCGCTCTTGACGCCGATTCCCTTCTGATACAAAAACCCCAAGGCGCTTTGAGCGCCGGCATTGCCGTTGAGCGCGGCCGCGCGGTACCAGCGGAAGGCCAGCGCGGGATTCCTGGGAATCCCACGCCCGCGATAATAGAGACCGGCAAGGTTGCTTTGGGCCGCCGCGTCGCCGCTTGAAGCGGCGAGTTGGTACCACTTGAAAGCCTCGGCGTAATCCTGGATGACTCCCCGGCCGGAAGCGTAGAGATAGCCGAGATTATTCCGCGCGGCGCGATCTCCGTCCGCGGCGGCCTTCCGGTACCAGCGCAGCGCCTCGGCCAAGTCGGGGCGGGGCCTTCCGATTCCATGCTCGTAGAAAACGCCCAATTGGTATTCCGCGTCGACGTCGCCGTCGTCGGCGGCGCGCGTCAGGAGAGAGAAGGCGGCGCTCGATCGTCCGACCTTAAACTCTTGGTTCGCCTTGATGAAAAGCCGGACGGACGGAGGATCCATCGGACCCGCCGCCCAGGCCGCGATCGCGAAAAGAGAAACCCAAGAAAACATCCGTGATACGTTATCAAATCTGGAGGCGGCGAATGCGGCGACCGCGGCCTCGCGGGTATTGTCTCTCTCGCTTTTCTCTGTTACACTTCGTCGAGCGTTCGTCCCGATCGACATGCGCCAGCGACTTTTGATCTCCATCCTTTGCGCCTCCCTGCTGCCGATTATCGCCCAGGCGGACAACGACGGGCAGGGAAACTCCGGCGGCCGCGTTCCTCCCCAAGCCCGGGCGGAACATGGAAGGAGTTCCCAAGCGGCTCCCATGCCGGCCCCGACTCCTCAACCGGACCTCGCCCAGGCCTATTCTTGGCAGATGGCGGCGCCGCCACAGTCTCCCTGGGATCAATCCGGGCCGTATGGAGGGGGCGGAGGCTGGAATTACGGAAACCCCTGGGACAATCCGTGGAACAGCCCCCTCCAAATGCAGCCGCCAAGTTATAACTACAACATCACCATCCCGAACACCCCGGCCCAGACCTGGCATCGCGAGCCGCCCTACAGCGAGCAGGCCGCCAAGCAGGCCGCCTTCGACGCTCTGGTCCGGCAGGTCGCGCGGGAGGCGCGACGCCAACGCGGCGAGACGTGGGCGGCGACTCCCGGCGTCCGTTCCTCCGTCGTCGACGCCCCCGCCTTCAGCATCAAGCCACGGCCCGACGATTTCGCCTTGATCGTCGGGATCGAGGATTATCCCCAGCCGCTCCCCGCCGCGCTCTTTGCCCGGCGCGACGCCGAGGCCGTGCGCGCCAACCTCGTCGCCCTGGGCTGGCCGCCGCAAAACATCATTTCCCTGATCGACAACCAGGCGACCCTGGCCCGGATTTCGGCTTATGTCGAGGATTGGCTGCCCAAGAACGCCGCGGCCGACAGCCGGGTCTTCTTTTATTTCGCGGGGCACGGCGCCCCTTCGGTTTCCGGAGACGCCTATCTGGTTCCGTGGGACGGAAGCCCTAATTTCCTAAAACGCACGACCTTCCCGCTTCAGAGGCTTTATTCCCATCTCGCCAAGATCAAGGCGGCCGAGGTCACGGCCGCGCTCGACAGCTGCTTTTCGGGAGCGGGAGGACGATCGGTGCTGCCCCAGGGGGCGAGGCCTCTCATCGTGAGCGTCGCCACGCCGCTTCTTCCCAAGGGCCCCGCGGTCGTCTTCACGGCGACAGGCGCGCGCGGCATCTCGGGAAGCCTCGCGCGGGAGGGGCACGGCATCTTCACCTACTATTTCCTCCGGGGGCTGGAGTCCGCCGTCTCGGAGAAGATGCCCTCCGTGAAGGCTCGATGGCTTTACGGCTACTTGGACCCGAGAGTCAAGAAAGCCGCCGCGCTTCAGAACCTCGACCAGTCCCCTCGGCTCGAAGGCGACGCCTCCAAGACCGTCGTCACCCTCCGCTAAGAGGACGTTCCAACCAGCATCCTAGAGCTTCGGCCAGCGGCCCAGGCGGGCCAGCTCGTCGAAGAGATAAATCTCGCCGCGAATCGCCTTTTGCAGGTCCCCCAGATGCATGCTCTCGTTCTCGCTGTGGATTCTCGCGTAGGGATCGCCCACTCCCTCGAGGACGACCGGCGCCCCCAGGACCTTCGAGAAAGGCCCCGCGAAAGGAATCGAGCCTCCGCAGCCGATGAAGGCCGTGGGACGGCCGTAACCCCTCGAGAAGGCCCGCGCGGCGGCCTCGACGACGGGGCTTGAGGGAGCCTTCCAGGCGGGGCTCGCCGTGACGTTCGAGAACTCGACCTCGACCCCCCACGGCGCTTGGCGCTTGAGATGATCCTGCATCGCCTTGAGCGTTCGGCGCGGATCCATCCCGTCCACCGTCCTCACTCCCATATGGCACCAAGCCTGGTCGTTGACGATGTTCGCGCAGTTCTTGCGCGAGGAAGCCTCGAAGGCGTTCACGGAAAACGCGGGCTCATGCCACAGCTTCTTGAGGATCGCGCCGTCCTTCGCCAGCACCCGGGTCTTAGGGAGGAACCCCGACTGGCGGCGCAGCTCGGCCTTGCCGTATTTCAGGGCCCGGAGGCCTTTCTCCTCGGCGGCCGAGAGCCGGCGCCCGCGCGGCAGGCCCGGAACGGCGACGTCGCCGTCCTTGTCGCAGACCGAGGCGATCATGCGGCTTAAGGCCTGGACCGGGTCGGGCGCGGGCCCCCCCCACATCCCCGAATGGATCGAGGCGGCCAGCGACCGGACCGTCACGTCGAAGGAAACGAGCCCCCTCAGGGCCGTCGTGATCGAGGGGACTCCCGTGTCGAAATTGGAGGTGTCCGCGAGCACCATGGCGTCGGCCGCGAGCCGCGATGCCTGGCTTTTTAAGAAGGCTTCGAGATGCGGGGAGCCGATCTCCTCCTCCCCCTCGATCAAGACCTTCACGTTGAGCGGCAGCTCGCCTTGGGCCTCGAGGCAGGCGGCGATCGCGGAGGCGTGGATGACGACGCCGCCCTTGTCGTCCGCCGAGCCGCGTCCGTAGAGCCTTCCCTCTCGCTCTTGGGGCTCGAAGGGGGCCGACTTCCAGAGCGGCTCTCGGCCCGGGGGCTGGACGTCGTGGTGGGCGTAGAGAAGCAGCGTGGGCAAGCCCGGTTGATGGAGCCAATCGCCGTAGACGTAGGGGAAGGCCCCGTCCAAGCGGAAGATCTCGACGTTCTCGAGCCCCCGGGATTTCAAAAGCGCCGCCACGGCCGCGGCGGAATCATCGAGGGGCTTCGCGGGGAAGCCGGGAAAGCTCACGCTCGGCATCCGGATGAGGGCCGAAAGATCCGCGACGGCCCGCCGCTCGTTTTGTCCGGCGATTTCGATCGCTTTTTGCATGTTTTCTCCTGGGAGTGTGGGCTGATTATATAAAAGGTAAAATGAGATTCGGATGCTGTTGTCGCGCTATCTCCTGCGGATGTTCCTGCCCGCCTTCGCGCTGACCCTGGCGCTTTTTTCCGGAATCCTCTGGATGAACCAGTTCCTGAGGATCTTCAGCCTGGCCGTCATGAAGGGCATCTCCCCCTCCTGGGTGCTCGGCTGCTTTACGAGGCTGCTTCCCTTCCTTCTGAGCCTTTCGATCCCGATGGCCTACTTGGTGGCGCTGCTCCTCACGATCGGGCAATGCGCGGAGTCGGGCGAGATGCTCGCGCTGCGCAGCTCCGGCTTCTCTTTCTTCCAGATCACGAGCCCCTTCCTCGCGAGCGCGGCCGTCCTCGCGGCGCTTCTGCTCTACCTCGACCACAAAGCGAGCCCCGAGGCCTTCCACGCCTTCCGGGAGCAGTTCGCCCGGGCCTCCCAAAAAATATCGCGCATCGATCTCGAGCCCGGAACCTTCATGCATCTGGGCCCCTTCAGGCTCTACGCGGCCGAGGCCTCGGGAAAGACGGGCCTTCTCAGGCAGGCGACCTTGCTGCGCAGCCAGGGCCCCGAGGGCGAGGCGCTCCAGATCACGGCGCCGCTCGGCCGCATCCGCGTGGCGTCCGGACGGGAACTCACCCTCGATCTCGAAAAAGGCGAGATCATCTTCCCCAACCGCGATCCGAAGCGCTTCACCGCCGGTGCCTTCGACGGCTACCGCCTCTCCCTGCCGCTCACCCTCTCCGAAGACGACAAGAGAGATCCCGATCTCCAGGAGCTCGCGACGCCGCGGCTCTTGGGACGCGCCCGCAACCCCAAGGCGGAGGCCTACCGTCGCGCGGAGGCCGCCGTGGAGATTTCCCTGCGCTCGGCCGTCGCGCTCTCCCCTCTCGTCTTTTTCTGGCTGGGGACACCGCTCGGGCTCCTGGGGATCGGCCGGCACGGCCGCGGGGCGGCCTTCGGCCTGAGCCTCGTCATCCTGCTCGCCTACTACGGGCTCATCACGCTGGGCATCAACCTCGGACGCCGGCACGCGGCTCTCGCCTACCCCGCCCCCTGGGCGGCGGACGCCCTGGGGCTCGTCGCCGGCGGCTTCATGGTCCGCGAGGCCCTAAAACATTGAGGCTCCTCTCCCGATACATCGCGGGGAAGTTTTTCCGGCCGTTTTTCTTCAGCCTGGGTCTCTTCGCGGTCCTGATCTTCCTGGGCGACGTCTTCGACCGCATGAACATGCTCTCCGCAAGCCGCGCCTCGATCGGCCGGATCCTCGAATACCTCTGGCTCGGCGTCCCTTATTGGATGATCCGCACCATCCCGATGGCGACCTTGCTCGCGACGCTGCTCACCGTCTCCGGCTTCGTCCAGAGCGGCGAATGGATCGGGGTGCTCGCGGGGGGCTACGAGAACAAGGACTTGTGGCTCCCGATCCTCGCCTGCTCGGGCCTCGTCGCCCTGGGAGGGCTGCTGGCCCAGGAGACGATTCTCCCGATGTCGTATTCCCGACGCCAGAGGCTCTGGCAGGAGAAAATCCATCCCGAGTGGCAGGCCGGCCGCTACCGGAACGTCGCCTTGCTGGGCGGCCCCGGCGAAATGATCGAGGCGGAGTCCTTTTGGCCCCGGGAAGGAAGGCTCGAACGCCCGACGCTCGAGATCATCGGCCCCGACGGCGTCTCGAGGGAAATCGACGCCCAGGAGGCCCTCTGGGATTCCGGGAAGTCGCGCTGGGTCTTCCGTCAAGGCGTCGAGCGGATCAAGGGGCCCCGGGGTTTCGTCGCGGCTTTCTTCCAGGACAAGATCTCCGACCTCGCCGTCCCCCCGGCGCTTCTCATCCCCAACACGCGAGAGCCGGACGAGATGAGCCTCTGGGAGCTCAGGCGCTACGCCAGGCGCCTCTCGCATCTGGGCGCCTCGACGCGGGAGTTCGCGGTCGCCCTCCAGTCGAAGATCGCCTACCCCTTCACCAACATCGTCCTTTGCGCCTTGGGAGTGCCGCTGGCCCTCCGGCTGCGCCGCGCGCCCAAGGCCGCGAGCTTCTCGATCGCCGTCGCGACCTCCTTTGTCTACCTCTTCGTGATCGAGATCAGCCGGGCGCTGGGCAACTCGGGCCTCGCCCCCGCGATGCTCGCGGCCTGGCTTCCTAATTTGATCTTCGGCGGCGCGGGCGCCTGGCTTCTGAGCCAGACCAGCGGCGGGGCGTTTTAAGGAAGCCCGGCGGCCCCCTCTTCTTACGGAAGGCCTGACGGCCAGTTGGCGACGATCTCTTTCCAAGACAGCCGCGTGTACCCTGGACTCGAAGTGGTATGGATGCCGGCCGTCACCTCGTTGTCGTAATAAATGTAGAGGTGGGCCCCCCCCGAAATGGAGCCGGAGCTATACAACGCCCCATGAATGACCGTATTGCCCGATCCGCCCATGGTCATGCCGCCGGAGCCCACATAGACGAAGCCGTGAACGAGGACATCGGAGAGATTGGCCGTGCCGCCCGTATCTTGGATGTCCGTGTTGATCCCCATCCCGCAGCTTGAAGCGTAGCTTGGCGGCGATCCGGAAACGAACGTGGCGGCGAAATTCGAGTAAACCGTGGTATTCGTGCAATACTCCCGCCACGCATACGGAGGGATCGCGGCGGCGTAGCCGCCCGAGCCGTCATGGCCCTGCAAGCTCAAGCTTCCGCTTCCCGAGACGATGATGGTGCCCACGATGAAGTTCGAGGGCTTAAAGGAGACGCTGGAGTTGTTGTCGAAATAGTAAACGCTCCCGGACGTATCCGTGCAGCCCTGGAACTCGCATGAAGCGGTGTTGTAGTAGCTGCCGCCGCAGCAGTTCGGGGGCGCCGTATTTCCTTCCGTCTGAGCGAGCTGCTTATAATAATTGAAATCAATCGCCGGTACCGCGATATAGGGCGCGCAGCTGCAGGACCAGTAATGGAGATTGTCCGTGCACGGCGGCGCTTGGGAGCAATTCGAGGGGCCGTAACCCGAGATCACGCCGTTCGTGTAGAGCCTCGGATGGTCCGCGCCCGAGGTGATGCCCGTCTGGCTGTAAATGGGACCCCACTCGACGTCCTCGCTGCCCTGGAATGTATTGGCCCCGGCGCTGAACATCGAGCTGTTGGTCGCCGCGGGAAGCGCGTAGGTCACTTGGATTTCTCGCACCTCCTTTTTCATCGTGTCCCGCCCCACGCCCGTGATGATGATGTCCATGGCTGAGTCGGAGCCGACCGCAACGGCGTAGCTGCCGTTGGTGACGTCCGTGTACTCCTGGTCGAAATTGTAGCCCGGGATGGGGATCGCGGCCGTGGGGCTTGAGAGCTGGCTGATCTCCCAGTAGCCGCGCTCGGTCGCCGCCTCCGCCAGCTGAAACGCCGCCGTCATCTTGCGTTCCTTCTCCGTCTCCTTGGATTCCTTCTGGACGAAAAAGGCGATCGTCGGCACGAGGATGGCCAGCGCGACGAACACCGCGACCGCCCCCGCGATGACGCCTTGGCCGGATTCGGAGGAAAGCAACGGGAAGCAACGGAAGGCAACGGAAGGCAACGGAAAGCTATGCAGATCGGGATCGTTCGAACGACGCCACGAAAGCATTAATCGATGCGTCCAAGTTCGAGCACGAATGCTCCAACGGCTGGAACAGCTTTGTTTCAAGAAAGCCCAAATCATGAGAGAGCCCTACAAAAGTCCTTAGTTCCGCCAAACTCCCCGAGGCGATCCTGAGAAAGCGCTCGAATTCCCGCCGGCTGTTCCGTTCGGAGCCTTCCGCGATATTGTCGGGTATCGACGCGGCCGCACGGCGCATCACTTAATATACGGTTCCCCCTCTTCATTTGTTCCATTGTCTTTCCGCAATCCCTCCGTTGCCCTCTGTTGCCTTCCGTTGCCCTCCGTTGCCTTCCGTTGCCCTCTTTGGCCTTCCCTAGCTTCAATTCATGACCCGGACCTTCTCGATCGAAAGCTGGAGGGCCAGGGAGCCGCCCAAATAGGTGCTTTTCTGCGTCGTCATGGCGATCGACATGATGGACGTGTCCGAGGTATCCGGAAAGCCGAAGGAGACGAACTCCAGATTACGGGTGACGACGTCGTTGGCGCCGTTGATCGAGACCGTCAAGGTGTTTCCCATCTGGTAAAAGGAGATGCTCCGGCCCGAGCTGTCCGTGAAGCTCAAGCGCGAGTACGGCGGCTGGCCCGGGACGTTGTCGATCGTGATCGTCGCCGCCTGCCCCTGGCGAAGGAGCCTGTTCATGAGGTCCATGGCGATCCTCACGTCGGCCTGGATGTCCGAGCGCGCCTGCGACTGGCGCCAGAAATTCGACAGCCTCACCATGAGCGGCGCCGAGAGGGCGACGACGGCGCCGATCATCGCCACCACCAGCATGGCCTCGACGAGGGTGTATCCGCTTCTCCGCGTTGCCATCGTCAGAGCCCCGTGAAATTGATCGTCGTCGTCGCGCCCTCGTCGACCGATCCCGTCATCAGCTGGGGGGGGGCGGTGACCGCGGCGCCCGTGACGAGGTTCACCGTGGAATAGACGGCCATGATGTTGTAGGTGTACGAGTTCGAGAGGCTCGATCCGCGCACGGGCAGGACGTAAGTCCCGTCCGGCCTGCTGGCCGTCGTGTAATAAAAGGCCTGTCCCGTGACGCTCGCGCCGTAGATGATCGGAGGAGAGCTGAAGGATTCGGTGCTCGCGATGATGAGGACCCCCGTTGTAATCGTCCGTCCACCCGCGCCCGAGACGGTCCCCGCGAACGTGCCTAGGACGCCCGAGATGGTGAAGGTCCCGGCCGAGACCGTCGCTCCGGGGCTGTTGAGCGCCAGATCAAAAACCTGGGCGGGATCGGAGCTTTGGGTGTTGCTGAGTTCTGGCGTCACCGTATAAGTCCCCGTCGCCAGGTTTTGAATGTAAAACGTCCCCGTATTGTCGGTCACCCCCGTGCCGGAACCCCCCTCCGTATTCGAGGCGACGAAGACCGCGCCCGGCACGGGAGTGGTCCCCGTGGTCGCATAACCCTTGATCCCCCCTCCCTCGGACAGCTCGAAGTAATACGTCGCGAGCTCGCCGATGGAGATGTCGAGGTTGACGGCCTGGCTGACGTAGATGGGATTTAGTTGGTTCGGGTTGGCGGTAATGGTGATGCCGGTCCCCGAATCGAGCGCCAGAAAATACACTCCCGAGGGCCCCGTCACGGCATTCTGCGCCGCCCCCTGCCCCGTCACCGTGATCCCGCTCAAGGGTTGGCCCAAGGCGTCGCTCACGGTTCCCGCGACATACCCGCCCCAGGCGCTTTCCGTCAACGGGACGACGCCGGAGGAAAGGCTGATCGCGGGACTCGTCGCCGTGCTCAAGACGAGCGTCGTCGCGCCCTCCGACGGCAGGCTTACGCTTGAGACCGACATTTCCAGGTTCCCGCTCGCGACCACGACGGTCCACGTTCCCGTCGCGACGTTCGGGATGTTGAAATAGCCGTAGTAGCAGCCCTGCGTCTCTCCCGGACCCAAGAAGTTAAACGATGTCGCCGACGCGATTTCGACCGGCGAGGATAATCCGTCATCCACGGAGGCGAAACCCCCGAGCGCCGGGAAGCCGCCTTGGCTTGTGAAGGTCCCCGCGTCAATTCCATAGGGGGGATATAAAAAAAACCCGCCGCCCGTGTAATCGTAAAAGAAATTATTAGCGTTATCCTGCGTGTCGTAGGCCCGGCCATAGCCGACGGCCTCCGCGCACGGGCTCGACATCCGGACGATTTGGTCGCCCGTCTGGATGCCGCCCGCGAGCACGATGATGTTCCCTAAATAGTCGTAGGGCAGATTCCCGGTTGCTTTGTTGACCCAGCCGACTTCGTCGACGACGTTGTTGTTCGCGTCGAGCAGTTGCATGGAGCCTCCATGCGGCGTTTGCATGAACGGCGCGGGACTGGGATTGCTCCCGGGCAAGTAGCTGTAGTTCGGCCCGAAATAAGCGTCCGGAGCCGCCGCGGTGGCTCCGGCGACGGTAAAGCTCATGCTCGTGTTGGCGATGAGGAAAAAGGATCCCGCGGGGACATAGGTGCTTATGAAGCATAGATTTGGGTTCAACCCTCCCGACGGAGTGGCGGGACTGCAGCCCGTCGAGCCGTGGCCCCCGCAGATATAGCTGAGATTGTAGTGTTGGCCGGTGTCCGGGCAGGCCGGTGAAGGCGTGGAGGCCAAGTCGATGGGATAGGTCGTCCCGTTAAAAAGCTCGACATACTCGACGCCCTGGGTCGTTCCATCGGCCACGACCGTCTGCGTGTCGGCCACGATCTGGCTGATCACGATGTGGCTGCTGAAAAAGACGCTCATGGCGGCCACGGCTCCGGATGAGATCGGCGAGAGGGAAAAATTCTGGGTGACGCTCTGGCTGGCGGGCGCCGACAGAAGCCCCGAGCTTGCCGAGGTGAAGCCCAAGGAGGACGCCGTGACCGTGTAGGAGCCCGCCGCCACCGAAAGCAAGTAAAGGCCGTTCGAGTTCGTCTGGGCGCTCCACTGGGGGCTGCCGAGAACGCTCACGACGGCGCCATCGACATAGCCGCCCGCGGTGTCGGACACGGTCCCCGTGATCGTCGCGTTCAGGGCGGCGATGTTCGGATTCTCCTTGAGATTCGTCATGACCACGTCATGCCAGCCCTTGTTGTCGTTCCAATAGACCGTGACGGTGATCATCTTAAGTCCCGGATCGGAGGCGGTGTAGGGCTCCGGCACGAGCTTCCCGTTCTCGGGCGCCGCGTAGCCGACGTAGACGGCGCGCGTCATCGTCTCGCCGCCCCAGTAGCTGAAGCTCTCCGGAGCGTAGTCGACGGTGTCATACTGGAAATTCAGCTGCGGCTGCGTCGCGGGCGCGGTCGTCACGAGGAGGTCGTAATAGGAAAGATTCTTGAGGGACTCGATTTTTTCCTGCGCGAGATTGACGGCGATCGTGCCGTATCGGGAACGATAAAGGGCTTGGCTCATGCTCCCGAAAGCCTTCATGAAGCCCAAGGCGCCGATCGAAATGACCGCCAAGGCGGCGACGATTTCGGGGAGGGTCTGCCCCTTGGGGTTCCCTAGGAGCACTCGCTGTAGCCGCAGTCGAGACAGGTGATCCCTCCGCAACCCGAGACGCGAGCCGCGCGCGGAGAATAGCAGGACGGGCAATATTCGGGCGGCGGCGTGGCCGCGGTAAAAACGGGGACACCTTGCTGCAAGGTGTCCCCGTTTTTACCGTTCTTCCTCACGAGCCAGCCCGTCTTCTCCAGATGCTCGCGCAAAACGACCGAAATCGCGTGCGGGATGGAGTCGATGCGCTTCGCGCCCACCCCTACCGGCCTATCCCCCTTCACGGAATTAAGGTGCTTGAGGATGCGGACCGGATCGCCTCCCTGGGCCAGATATTTGGAAAGGAGGATGCCCACTACGGAGGCCAGCGCCGATATCTCGGTTCCCAGCGGCGGGATGTTGGCGAAGACCTGATAGGGCCCGCGCTCGTCGTAGTTGATATGGACGTGGAGGGGGCCGTAGCCCGTCTGGACCTGATAGTAGGCCGAGGTGGCGCCGCGGGCCTCCGTCGGCTCGGGCCGCTTCATGCGGCTTGGAACCGAGGGAAGGCTCAGCACCTGCTGGGCCTTCGAGCCGTCCCGGTAGATGGTGATTCCCTTGAGCCCCAGGCGGTAGGCCATCAGGAAGACGCGGCGCACCTCCTCGCGGGTGGCGGCGTTGGGCAAGTTCACGGTCTTCGAGACGCCGTTGTCGACGTGCTTCTGGAAGGCCGCCTGGGTCTTGACGTGGAACTCGGGCGACACGTCGTGCGAGGTCGCGAACAGCTTGCGCAACTCCTCGGGGACGAACGAAAGGCCCCGCACCCGGCCCTGGTTGGCGTTCACCTTGGCCCAGAGTTCCTGCTCGGAGAGCCCGAAATAGCCGCGCTCGGCGGCCATCTCCTTAAACAGCGGATTCGCCTCGATGAACGTGTCGGCGGCGGCGGGCGTCTGGCCGCGCTTCAAGGCGTCGAGGGCCCGGGCGTTGTAGCGCGTGTAGGCGATCGAGAAAAACGGCTCGATCCCGCTTCCCTGCAGGCCCGCCGCGAGAGCGATCGTGCCCGTCGGGGCGATCGTCGTGAGGGCCGCGTGCCGCGGCGCGCGAGCCTCCCCCCGGAAATGCGGGCTTTGGGGATCGTAGATCGAGCCCCCCCAGTTGGGGAAGACCCCGCGCTCCCGGGCCAATTCCTCCGAGGCGGCCAGAGCCTCCTCCTGGACGAAGCCCATGAGGCGCTCGGCGAAGCGGAGGGCCTCCTCGGAATCGTAGGGAATCCCCATCTTGACCAGCGCCTCGGCGTAGCCCATCACGCCCAGGCCGATGCGGCGATTCCCCTTCGCGAGACGCTCGATCTGGGGAAGCGGGTAGTTATTGACCTCGATCACGTCGTCCAGGAAGCGCGTCGCAAGGCGGACGGCGCCCGCCAGGCGTTCGAAATCGAACGCGCCGCGCCCCAAGGGCCCCGAAACGAAGCGCGCGAGGTTGAGAGAGCCCAGATTGCACGGCTCCCAAGGGAGCAACGGCTGCTCCCCGCAAGGATTGACCGCCTCGATCGCGCCCAGCCCGGGGGTGGGATTCGACGCCGAGGCGTTGATCCGGTCAAGGACGATCAAGCCGGGGTCGCCCGTCTTCCAGGCGCCCTCGACCATGAGCTCGAACATTTCTCGCGCCTTGACCCGCCCCGCGGGCTCTCCGTTGCGCGGGTTTCGGAGCTCGATATCCAGGTCGTCGTCGACGGCCTTCATAAAGGCCTCGTCGATCGCGACGGAAAGGTTGAAATTGGACATGAGCCCCGGCTGGGTCTTCAAGGCGATGAACTCCCGTATCTCCGGATGGGTGTAATGAAGGACCCCCATATTGGCCCCCCGGCGCACTCCGCCCTGCTTGACGACCTCCGTCATCTTGTCGAAGAGCTGCATGAAGGAGACCGCGCCCGAGGCGACGCCGTGGGTCTTTTTGACGGCGTCCCCCTTGGGGCGAAGCCGGCTGAAAGAAAATCCGGTGCCGCCTCCGGACTTCTGGATGATCGACTGCGCCTCCATCGCGCGCGCGACGCCCTCGATCGAGTCCTGGACGGGGATGACGTAGCAGGCGGAGAGCTGCTGGAGCTCGCGCCCGGCGTTCACCAGGGTGGGCGAATTGGGCAGGAAGTCCCAGGAGGCCATCAACTCATAGAAGCGGGAGGCCCAGGCGGCGGCGAGACGTCTCGCCGTTGGATGACGCTCGCGGGCCCTCTCGAGATTCCGCAAAAGCGCCTTCGAGTTGGCCTCCCGGCGCTCAAGGTCGGTCAATCCGTCTTGAAAGAGGAAAAACTTCGCGGCGGGAGCCCCCTCCGCGGAGGAACCCCGCGTCACCTGGACGGAGACGCCCTCGAAAAGGTCCCAGCGTCCGGATTCGGCGTCAAAGAGGAGTTCGGAAAGAGCGATATTATGCGCGACGCCCTTGAGCCATGTCTCGACGTCAGGCGCGTCCTGAAGATACTTGTCCTTGATGACCTTGGCTTGGTTTTCGGTCAGAACGGGATGGAGGCGCTCCCCCCCCGCCGCGGTGGAATGGCCTTCTTTTGCCATCTGCTTGCCCTTTGCAATTAATGCAATTAATAACTATGGAATCTTTGCGAGTATAACAGCCTCCCCCTTAATTGTCAAAGTAAAATAACCATCAACGGGAAGCAAGGGAAGGCCACGGAAGCTCGTAGAACAAGTGCCTTCCGTCGCTACTTCCGGAGCTTGATCACGACGACCGCGCCGCGTTGAGGGCCATTGGCAAGCTCGATATCCCCTCCCATTTTTTGAAGGAGCCGCCGCGCGAGGCTTAGGCCCAGCCCTATGTGCCCCGTTTTGGTGGATTGGAAGGCGGCGAAGGGCTTTTCCAAAACCTCCTTGGGAAAGCCCGGACCCGTGTCAAAAATGGCGAGGCGAATCTCCTCGCCGCCTTCCGAGAGGGCGCTCTTGACGGTGACGCAGCCGCCGGGAGCGACGGCCTCGTAGGCGTTTTTGAGGATCTGATGCGCCGCCAGCTTGAGAAGCTTCGGATCGAGAGTGGCCGCGAACTCCGTCCCCGAGGCCCTCACCAGGCTCGCTCTTTTCCGGCGCAGGGTCTTGGCCCAGCTCGACAAGACCCCGTCCAGGGCCGCCCCGATGAACTGCCCCCTCATCTCCGCCGCCGGAATATTGACGTGCAGTCGCAGCAGCCGGACGGATTCCAGCGCCTCGCTCGCCGCGAAAAAAGCCTGGATCGCGTGGCGGCGGCGCTGCAGGTCGAGGGACGGGACGAGGATCCTCAGCCGCTTCTGGGTCTCGGCAAGCGGAACCTCGACGGCGTCCAGAATTTTTCCCCACGCCATCCCCAGGACGGCCTGCGGCTCCGCAAAAAGCTTGGCCGGCTCCTGATCAGCTGAAACGCCGCCACCATCTCTCTTTTCCCCCTCGAGGGAGGGGGGTGGGTGGGGGAGTCGCGGCGGCGAAGGCGCCCGGGCCTTGAGCCTCTCAAGAGCCGCCTCCTCCGCGGCCCTCGCCGCCGCGATCTCGGCGCTCATCTGGGCCAAGCTTGCCTCGTAGGCCTCGATCTCCGCCAGGGCGTCGTCGATCTCGTGGCCGACGCTGCGCCCGAGATCCTGCCAGAAGGAAGGGGCCGCGAGGCGACTCGTGCGCCGGACGGCGGCGCGCAGGGTCTCCAGCTCCTCTAAAATATCGTCGGTCGGTGGAGCCGGTGGTTGGGGGTCCATGTCTTCAAGCCGCTTCCTCGGCCCTCAGCATGATCTGGCCTCGGGCCGCCATCGCATGCGCCTGGACCACGATCTTGGACCGGGCCTCCGCCACCTTCTGGCGGGTCTGCGGCGTCTCCATCGCCTCGCGCACGACGGAGCGCGACCCCGCGAGAAGCTGGTTGAGGACCGCGGAGACGACCTCGTCCGGAGCTCCGCGCAGGGCGATGCCCCATTCCTCGTAATGGACGGCCATGATGAGCCGCCGCAGGTCGGGGGGCGAGAGCTTGATGATGTCCTCGAAGGGGAAAAGGGCCTTCTCGACCTCGGCCGCGCGCTCGGGCTGCGCGGCGGAGAGATCCCCGATGACGGTCTCCCTCTGCTCCTGGGACAGGTGGCTGAGGATGCGGCCGAGCTTTTCGCTTCCTTGGAGGGAATACTCGACGGCGGTCTTGAGCCGGCTTTCCAGCATCGCGAGCCTCTCCGGGTCCGCCATCTGAAGAGCCGCGAGCGCGTGCGAGACGCTGGTCTGCGTCGCGGGGGGCAGGGCCGCGAAAATGGCGCCGGCCAAGTCGGGGTTCGTGTTGGCGAGATACGCCGAGAGGAGCGCGATATCCTCGGGAGTCTCGGTCGCGAGAATGCGGGCCAGATCGTCGGGCTTGCGCGCCGAGAGAAAGTCGAAGCGGCGGCCAAGCCCAGGCCGTTCCCCGCCCTCCTCGCCCATGAGATCCGGCATTTCTCCCGGCAGGAGATCCCCGCCCAAGCCGCCCGAGAGCTGGGCCGGGATGGGGGAGCCGCCCTTGGGTCCCGCGGCGGTGATGGTCGCCATGATGCGCCCCGTCACCTCGCCGGCGAAAGCGCGGATCATCCGCATGCCGGCCCAGTAGGCGAAGAGCCCCATAAAGACCGCCAAGCCCGCGGCGCCCCCGAAGAACGCCACCATCCGAATGCCCGATTCGTTCTCGAGCGCGGCCTTCCAGGGGGGCAGGAGTTGGGCTCGCACGATGTTGAGCTCGTCGCCGCGGCCGAAATTGAGATGCAGGAGACTGCCCAGGAGCTTCTGGATGGCGGCGAGCCGCTTCTCGCCGACGCTCGAGTCGAGAACCACCGAAACCAGGATACGCTTGATCGTGTAGCCGCTGATCACGAGGTTCTGCTTGTTCTTGTTGTAGAAGTCGAGCTTCTGCTGCTGGACGATGACGTCCGGAGCGTAGCCCGGCAACTCGGAGGGCGGGTTGGCCTGGTCGGAGGAAACCGGGGTCATGCGCTCGCTCGCGGTATTGGACTGCGTCTGCTCGCCGTCCACGCTCACGATGACCTTGGCCCGCCCCTGGCCGAGGAGGGCCGTCAGGAAATCCTCCGCCTCGGCCCTGATCTTGGAGGCGATCTCCGTCTCGCTGGCCGCGTGGGCGGGGGCGGCCCCCAGCGTCACGGCGGCCACGGCGGCACAAGCGGCAAGCGCGGCGCACATCGTCGTTCCGGCAAGCCGTAGGCCGCGACTTATCTTGATCATGGACGCAAGAATATTACCGGATGAACTGTGGCCAAAATATTACCTCCTTTAAATACGCCGCGCCAGGGGGGCCGCCGGAGCGGATGCCGGAAGGGCGTCGGAGGCCGGAATCTCGAAGGTGAACCGGCTTCCGCGCCCAACCTCGCTTGAGACTCCGATTGAGCCGCCGTGCATCTCCACGATCGCTTTCGAGATGGCGAGCCCCAGCCCCGTCCCGGTCGCCCGCAGGGGATTGCGGATGCGCTCAAAGGCGCCGAACACCCGCCCCAGGGCCTCCTGGGGGATCCCCACCCCCGTGTCCTCGACCGAGACCCGGACGCGGCCGTCCGGGCCTCGCCCATCGGCGGGCAGGCGCTCCAGACGCACGCGGACGTCCCCGCCTTGCGGCGTGAATTTGACGGCATTGGAGATCAGGTTCGTGATGACCTGCGTGATGAGGTCCGGGTCGACCACGGCGGGCACGGCGCCCTCCGGAAGATCGACCGAGAGCTTGAGCCCGGCCTCCTCGGCCTTCGGCTTGAAAAAGGATGACGCGTCCTCGATGAGAGCGCGAAGCTCCGCCGGCCTCGGACGGCAGTCAAGCTTGCCCTTCTCGACGCGGGAGAAATCGAGGAGATTCCCCACGAAGTGTCCTAGGCGCGAGGCGTTCCTGCGGATGCGCTCGAGCGCCTCCTTCTCGTCCGGGGGCCGAGGCCGCTCCAGCGATAAAAGCTTTCTCAGGTAGGTCTCGATGAGCGCCAAGGGCGAGCGCAGCTCGTGCGTGACCGCGGCGACGAAAGTCTTTTTCATCTCTTCCAGCTCGCCCAGTTTGACCGCCATGTCGTTGACATCTCCCGCCAGCGCCGCGAGTTCGTCCGCGCCGTCGAGATGGGCGCGCACCTTCAAATGTCCCCGCCCGATCTCGGCCAAGGCCGCGCGAATGCGCAGGAAGCGACGCGTCATGCGCCAACCGACGAGAAAGGAGGCCAGGATCGCCAAAGGCACGACCCCGACGGCGACGCGTCCCAAGTCCTCAAGGAGAAGCCTCCGGGCGGCCTCCGAGTCGCGGTCGAGCGCCCTGGGCGAGAAGGTCACCGCGACGCGCATGCCGGCTTGGCCAGGCTCGAGCGGCGGCACGTCGACGATCTTGGTCGACGAGCGCGGGGCGGCGGCCCCGGGTCCCCTCCAACCATGGATGCCCCGCCATTCCCCGTTGAGGTAGACCCGGCATCCGGCCACTTCCCGCCGATCCCGCTCCAAATACCATAGGTAGTCAAAGAGCATCAGGGGGTCCTTGGCGAGCTGGGACTCCCGGGCCATGTTGCGGACGTTATCGAGAAGAAGACGGGTGCGCTCCTCCTGGGATCTTTTCAATCCCTGCGTCTCGATCGCCAGGAACACGCCCCCCGATACCAAAATCGTCGCGAGCGCGACGGCGGTCACCGCCAGGCCGAACTTCGTCTTGATGCTCATGGATGCTGGTTCATGAGCTTGATGCGCTCGAGCGCCTTCTGCGCCGGGAGATTCTGCGGGTCGATCTGCAGGATCCAGAGGAACATCGCCTCCGCCTGCAGGTACTCGCCGCGAGCGTAATGCTCGATCGCCCGGTTGTAGAGCCTCTCGACGAAGCGAGGGTCGGCAACCGCCTTCTTGGGCGCGGCGCCGGCCGAGGTCCTCGGGGCGGTCTGACCCGGAAGCGCCAAGCCGGGCTGGCCCTGCTTGCCGAGCCGCGAGCGGGCGAGCGGCAGGTAGGTGTTGATGGCCTCGATCTCGCCCGGCCGCTTCTCAAAGCGCAGGGCCTTCTCCCAGGCGAGCGCCGCGTCCTCGTAGCGGCCCTGGGCCCAGTCCAAGGAGCCCATCCGCTCAAGCGCCGTCGGATCGTTCCCGTCGAGATAGAGCGCGTCCTCGAGGATGCGCCGCGCCCGCTCGTAGTCGCCCCTGACGCTGGCGATTTTCGCCCGGCGGACGAGCTCGCCCAGGAAGCCCTCGGGGTTGTCGGGGCTCACCATCACGGCCTTGAGCCCCGTGCCCTTCTCGACGTCCTTGAGATAGACCCCCACCGTCTCGTCCTCGGGCGTCAAGCTTAAAGCGTAGGCGTCCTCCAGGATCGCGTGCCGGTCGTCGCCGTAGGCGAAATGGGCTAGGCCCGAGGAGAGCAGGACCTCCCACTTCTCGACGGGATGGGTGTACTCGGGGTAGGCGTCGGCGTTGACCTTGAGCCTCCGGAGCAGTCTCGTGTAGGACATGTCGAGCGGCGGCGTCTTCTGCTTCTGACTTTGGATATAGGCGTCCATCGCGTCGGCGGCCTTGAGATAGAGCCCCGCGTCCACGAAGGCGCGCACCGTGGCGAGAGCCGGATCCTTGAGGTCGTGCGGGTCCCTCATGTCGTTTTTCTCGAGCTCCCCGATCTTCGCCTTGAGGGGCGGCGGGTTGAGGAGATCCTGGGCCTTGCGCAGGAGGCCGCGCGAGATCTGGTCCTCGACGGTCGTCGCGCCGAAGTTGAAGGTCAAGTCCACGCGGTGGGTGCCGGAGGTTCCAGGGATGCCCGACACCGGCATCATGAAGCCGTAGTCGACCTGGAACTTGTCCAAGCGGTAGCTCAGGCCCAGCGTGATCTGCTCCCACTGGCGGCTGCCGTAGCCCAGGGAGCCCCGGAACCCGAAGGTGCCGAACTCGAGCGTCGGGAAATAGCGCTCGGCCGCCGCGATCGCGTCGGTATCATAGCCGCCGGCGGGATCGGGGTCCTCGTCGATCTCCCCGTCGATGTTCATCCACGTGGTCTTGTAGGTCGTGCCCCAATGGGCGCTGGGAGAGACCTTGTCGGTGCCGCTGAAGGCCACGTTGGGGCTGTTCACGTTCTGCAGGTCGAGCCCCGTCTGGATCTTTTTATCGGGGAAGCGGTAGAGGGCGGAGAGATCGGCCGACGGCGCCGTCGCGTTGCTCTTGCCGGAAAGCACGGTGTTGGCGCCCTCGCCGCATTGGAACCCGCTGCATCCCGTCGCGCTCTGCGCGTCCTGCGAGAAGGAGCGGTCGAGATACTTGGCGTTGAGGCCCAGGTAGAGCTGTCCCTTCGTTTCGCTCTTAAAGACGCTCTTGCCGTATGAGAAAAAAATCTCCTGCTCGTCGTAGAGGCTGTCGAGGCCGAAGCGCTGGTACATGAATCCGCCCGATCCGTAGCGGCCGCCTTTGCCCAGAGGCTGGGCGTAGGCCGCCTGCTGGACGCCGAGGTTGGAGCCATCGGTGAGGCCCACATAGAGGGCCGAGTAGGCGACCGAGGCCTCGGGGCCCTCGAGTTGGGCCAGGCCCGCGGGATTGTAGTAGATGGCGTAGACGTCGTCCGCCAATCCGGTGAAGGCGTTGCCCATGCCTGGCGCGCGGGCGCCCGCGCCCAAGTCCTGGAACGCCGCATCGGCCGCGACGGCAAGCAACAGAAGGCAACAGAAGGCAATAGAAGGCAACAGAAGGCCCCGGAAGGCCATGGAGAGCGCCGCGAGGCCGCGGAAGGCCGCAAAGCCTTCCATGGCCTTCCGTAGCTTTCCGTGGCCTTCCGCTGCCATCATCGGATCACCACCACCGTGCCGGTCCAGGTCTGGCCGCCGGCGCTGATTTCATAGATATAGACGCCGCTCGAAACCACGCGTCCATGGGACTTGGCGTCCCACCTCAAGAGCTGCAGGGTCGATGAGGCGGGCAAATTGCAGACGGGGCCGCCGTCGGTGAAGTCCGAGCCGGCGTTCTGATTGACCGACATGTTCGAGACGAGGCCGCCCCGGATGTCGAAGATCTTGCCCGACAGGGACGTGCTCCCGTTGGGGACGGTCACCCGGAAGCAGACGTATTGGTCGTTGTTGCCGAACGGGGTGATCTCCTTGTTGGAGATGTCCGAACCGGGATCGAAAGAGACGCTCGTGGGCATCGTGATCCCGCGCAGCTGATACTGGCCGAACGCCATGGTCTGGATGTTGACGTAATTGGCGGCGCTGACGACGGTTCCGTAGAGCGGGACCCAACCGCCGTTGACGGCGCCGCCGTTATTCCAGAAGGCGGCCAGGTTGTTGGGAGAGTCGAGGGGCGAAAGGCTCGAGGGCACGACGGCGCCGGTCGTCGAAGTCGTGATCGCGTAGAAGAGATTCATGTTCGCGGCCGTGGTCAGCGTCAGATGGGAGTTGAGCGCGATGCCGTTCGCCACCGCGGGGACGGCGACGTGATCCGCGTCGAACTCCACGGCCTTGTAGACCCCCGCGCTCGCGCTGACCTGGGAGGTGTTCTCCAAGGTCGAGAAGGCGTAGTCCATGACGGCCGCCATCGCCGAGGCGGGGATGTCCATCGTGCTCACCCCGTCCACGCCCACGATCCAGCCGTCGCCTGTCGCGGCGGCGCGGATAATGGAGGGGATGGAGGAACCGTTCTGGTTGAGGGCGACAACCTCGTAATAAGAGTTGGTGTTCCCCGCGATCGGGTCGACGCACTCGAGAGCGGATGCGGTCGAAATGTAAGTCGAGGTCCCCGCGGTGCAGGTGCTCGTGATGTCGTCCCATTGGCCGCCGGCGGGAATGGTCGCCCGGAACACCTTGTAGCCGGTCAGCTCGGTCGCCGTGGGGTTCGAAGGATTCGTAAAGGGCGTGCCGTCGGCGAAGTACTCGACCGGAGCCCAGGAGAGCGCGACCGAGATGGGAGGGCCGACGGTCGTTGAGATAGCGACCTCGATCGGCTGGAGGGGCGCGGCCGCGGTCGCCGCGCCGCCGGAGAACGGGCCGTACATGCCGTCGGCCTCCTGCGCCTCGATCGCGAAGAAGTAGGCGTCGCCCTTGATGGGGACGCTCACCACGAAGGACTGGCTCGATCCCTCGACGGCGGGCGACGGGAACGGCCCCGACAAGGTCGCCGCGGCGGCGAAGGCCGCCGTCGAGAGCGAGGGCGCGTCGGCGGCGGTGGTCGAGTACTTGATCAGGTAGCCATGGGCCGAGGTGCCGGGAGCGTAGGCGTCGTTGCCCACGGCCGTCAAGGTGAAGGTCACCTGGCCTTGGGCGTTGACCGGGGAGACGGTGAAGCTATTGATGCGGCCCGGATAGAAATAGATGCCCATCAAGCCCACCCGGGCCACGAAGCCCCCGGCGGAAACCGTGGTTTGGGCGACGTCCGAGAGCGCGGATACGTTCGAGAAGCTGGTGCCGGTGGAAACCCCGCCGCCGTCGTCTAAGGCATAGCTCGACATCGAGAAGTTGCCGGTCGAGGTGAGGATTTGCGCGGCGGCGGGGAGCGATCCCGTGAGGCTAAGGCCAACCGCGATGAGAAGCGCGCCTAACCGAAAGCGGGAGATTCTCATGGATTGATCGGCGCGCCTAAAGGAATCGGCCTTTATAAATATCAACGTGCTGGTAGTCTAGAAACGGCATTTCCGATTTTCATTTCAAAGTTACGAAAGATGTGGATTTAATTATGATTTTTTTATGATTTTGATATAATGTTTTTGGTATTCAAATTACATGGCGCGCGCCGATATAGCCCCTGGTCCGGACGGAGCCGCGACGGTTTATTGGGTAGGCTCTGACGCGGCGCCCTCCGAACGATTAACGGCGCCGTTTCGTTCAAAGGGCTACGAACTTCTTTGGGCTCCAAAGCCCGAGGCCGCGGGAGCCAAGGGCAAGGCGCTCCCCGACTTTCTCATCGTCGATCTGGAGAAGTCGGGAGGACGCGCCCTGGACATCTTCTCGGCTCTGCGAAAAAACCCCGCCTCCAGGGATTGCCCCATTCTCTTTTTATGGACGGGGACGGAGCCGCCCAAGGACCTGATGGCCGTGCTGCGCGAGAAGCGGACGGACGCCCTGCCGAAAGCGGAGGCGGGCGACCTCGCCCTTCCCCGCATGCGCCATTTCCTCGGCGCCATCCGCCATTTCCAGCTGACCCGCCCCCTGGTGAAGGCCGCCGGCGCCCTGACGAGCCACGACGGGAAGATCGTTTTGGACGCCAAAAACGGGACGTGCTGGCTTCAGGCTGCCGCGGGCCCGCGAGACGTCGCCCTGTCGCCCGCCGAGCGCCAGATCCTGGGCGCGATGATGCGCAGGCCCAACCAGACCATTTCGCTCCGGGACCTTCTCGCGCACGGCTGGAAGACCCGCATCCGGCAGGAGAAATCCCAGGCGATCGCGCAGCACATCGTGCGTCTACGCAGGAAGTTCGGCGAGTTCGCCGACCGCATCGAGACGATCACTCGGGCGGGATACAGATTCAGGGATTGATGGCGGGGACGGGCGAGGGCGCCGGGGGGGCAACCGCCCTTCGCAATCTTTTATGCCCTTTTTTTGCCTTCTTTTGCCTTTCGTGGCCTTCCGTGGCCGCCGTCGCCCCCGCCGCTTCCGACCCCTGCGGCGACTCGGGCCGCGCCCCTTATGCGGGAATCGATTCCCTCTATCTTCATCGCAATATCCCGGGCCGCCTCGACGGCGACCTTCGCCTGATCGCAAGGGCCCTCCGCCATGGCCCGGATAATCCCGCTCTCCTGTGGCGGGAGGGACGGGCCCTCGTGCGCCGAGGGGAAGCATCCCCCTCCGCGAAGCAACGGCGCGCGGATTTCTCCCGAGCGCGCGACATTCTCTCGGCTTCCGTTCGCGACGCCCCCCGGTGCCCGCAAGCGCATTATTGGCTCGGCCTCTCCCTGGGCCTTCTTGGCCGGGAGGACGGCCTGATCAAGAGCGCCTTTCTCATCGCGCCGCTCAAACGGCAGATGAAAGCGGTCATCCGGCTTGATCCCCGAGACGGAAGGCCGCATCGCGTCCTGGGAGAGCTCTACGAGTCTCTTCCCCGGATGCTCGGGGGCGGTCTCGGCAAGGCCCTCGGCGAGTTTCAGACGGCCGCGAGCCTCTCCCCGCGCGACTCGTCGGCCCGGCTGGCGCTGGCCCAAGCCTATCGGCGTCGCGGCATGCGCGCGCAAGCCCGCGCCGAACTCGAGAGCATCGTCCAAGAAAAAAACCCCCTGGATCCCGCGGAATACGCCGACGACCTCAGGGAGGCGCGAAAGCTGCTTTTGGTTTTCTGATATGATGATCCTCGCTTATGCCGTCTCGTCGCAAAAAACCGGCTTCTCGTCCGGGCTTCGCACGCCCCCTGACGATCCTCGCCCTGGCCTTCCTCGCCGCCGCCGCGCTGCTTGAGATCGGAACGAGAATCCTCGTACGGGAGGAAGCTCTCGTCTATCAGGACAGCGCCGACCCGCGCCTTGGCTTCGAGCTCAGGCCCGGAGCGCAAGGTTATAAATTAGGAAGCTGGGTACGGATCAATTCCCTCGGGCTTCGCCAACCCGAGCTGGCGCCCGTCAAGGGACCCCATGAGTTCCGCCTTCTGGTCGTCGGCGACCACCCGAGCTTCGCCTTGGGCTTACCCGAGGACGCCGGCTACGTCCAGCAGATCAGGCGTTATTTCCAGTGGCCCAAGAACACCGTTTTTACCGTCGCCAACCTGTCGATGTACAACTACAACATCACCCAGAAAATAGAAGCACTCAAACATCGCGGGCTCTCCCTGGATGCCGATGCCGTGCTCCTCCAAGTCGGCCCCGACGATCTTCGCTCTCATCCCTCCCCATGGCTCAACCAGCCCCGGCTCAAGAATTTCCTGCGCGAACACAGCCGCTTCTACCGGTGGGCGACCGAACAGATCTTCACAAGACGCGCCCCGCCTCAGGGCGCCGCCGCGGAACCGGGAGAGATTCGGCGGTCTCTGGCCGACTTCAAGAAAAGCTGCGGCCGCCCGGTGATGATCGCCTACTTCCCGGACCTCTCCAAAGGCGAAACCTGGGCCTCCCCCTCCCCGATCGAGAAGCGCTATCAAAAAGCCGCCCGCGAACTCGGCATCCCCTTCGCCAATGTCGCCCGCGCCTTCAGACGTCATGCCGCCTCGGCCCTCTTGATAGACCCGCGCCAGCCCTATCTGAGCGCCCTGGGACAGTCGCTCGCGTCCAAAGCCATCGCGCCCGGCGTCTTCGCCCTGGCGCGCAGCCGCTCCCCCGCCTTGCGCCGGCCCCGGCGGCGCTACCCCAAGCTGCTGCCGCCCGAACGGCCAAGCCGCTCCCCCGCCTTGCGCCGGCCCCGGCGGCGCTACCCCAAGCTGCTGCCGCCCGAACGGCCAAATTGAGGTAGCGTTCGACTTTAGTGTTGCCGAATCTCACGGCTGATCCTTAAATTCTCTCGGTAAATCAAGGCTTCCTAGACTACGGCGAGCTGTATTCAGCCAACCGTTGGCCCAAGGAGGCCCGAAATGCCGAGAAGAAGCGTTCGCCAGCCATGCCCCCATTGCGGGGCTTTCAACACCAAACGCCACAGCATCCTGGTGCTCAAGAAGGTCACTTTGCACGGCGTGACACCCCACGGAGTTCAGCGATGGTACTGCAAAGACTGTTGCCGCGCCTTCACCCCCGAGCGCCCGCCCAGCGAAACGACCCGCTACACGCTCGATGTCCACGAGAAAGCCGTCATGCTCTACTTCGATCAAGGCTCCGCCTACCGCGCCGTCGCCCGCGAACTCCAACGCATGGGCGTTGCCCGCATCACGCCGGAGCAATGCTGGAAGATGGTTCAGGCTCTGGCCGGGAACTGCAAGGCGCCCTGGGAAGTCAGCCTTGAGCTCAAGCCCCGCTGGTCCGGCTTCATCGGCGTCGACGCCGACCACGTCCAGGTCGCAAGCCATTGGGAAGCGCCCATGCTGGGCGTCGACATCGGCACCCTCGACATCCCGCACCTGATCCTCGCCGAGCGCGAGGACGCCGAGACCTGGCTGTTCTATTTCCTCGTACTCAAGGCCGTCGGCTATCCTTTCCGCGGCATCGTGTCGGACGGCGATCCCAGCATTTGGTCCGCGGCCCAACTGGTCTGCCCCGGCGTCCCCCACCAGCTCTGCGTCAAGCATTTCCTCGACGATCTCCACCGATATCTGCGCTACCGCTCCAGCCATGGACGCGGTACCTGGCGCATCCTGGAGCGCTTCGAGAACATGGCCCACGGCTGCCTCTATGCCCTGACCTTGCCCGAGGTTCGCATGCGCCTGGCCATGATCCAGGTCGATCCTGATTTCCGGCGCATCCAGCTTCATGACGGTATCGGGATGATCGAGAGGAATTTCACGGCGCTCACCCAGCACTTCGCCTGCCCCGGCCTTCCCAGGACCAACAACGTCACCGAGGGGACCATCCGCAAGCTCGATCGCAGACTGACTCCCATGGATGGATTCGCCAGCCATCAGTCCGCATGGAACGTCCTCAAGATGCTCACGCTCCATACCCGATTCCGCAGGCTCACGGATTGTCGCCAGCCGCACCGGCACCGCAACGGGCATAACCCCTTGCAGTTGGCCGGCATCGACACGCGGCAGTTGCACTGGATTCGTTTCGGGCAAAAGCCGCGGAGAACGATGGAAGAAACGGCCCTGTAAGCTTGTGAATCGCGCCGCGCTTATGGACGGCGTGGACAACGCAACGTCGCGTTGACCACCCCGCCCACAAGCGCTTGGACAACGCTGCGCGTTGCCCACTCGATTCACAAGCCGACGGCGGCTTTCTTCGATCATTTCAACACCAAAACAGCACGGCTTCGGCAACACTAAAGTCGAACGCTACGCAAATTGACGCCGTCGTCTTAGAAGTGCTTGAATTGATTAAATTCTCATGGATATCCAGATCACCGGCCGTCGCGTGAAAGTCACGCCGGCCATTGAGAGCTACGTCCGCGAAAAGATGAAAAAAGCGGAGCGCTATTTCGACCACGTGATCTGGGGGCAGGCCTTCCTGACCGTCGATAAGAACACCCATTCAGCCGAGATCCTCGTCCACGCCGCGCACCAGACTTTCCGGGCCCTGGCCAAGGCCGCGGACCTTTATTCCGCCGTCGATCTCTCCTCCGACAAGATCGACATC
>DAHVWT010000003.1:0-31302 GCA_027327915.1 Elusimicrobiota bacterium | reverse complement strand
CATCCAGCTCAAGAAATACAAAGACCGGCTCAAGAACCATCACAAGCCCCATCTTCCGGCGCTGCTCGCCGCCGAGGCGGAGGCCGCCGCGACCCCATCGACACGGTTCACCGTTTTTAAGCAGCCCGTCTACCCCGTCGCGCCCGAGGAAGCCGCGGTGGAGATGGAGCGCCTCGGCCAGAATTTCCGCCTCTTCGAGAACAAGGTTTCCGGGCATATCTGCCTCGTTTACCGGCGCGACGGAGATTCCTACGGCATTCTCGAGGCCGTCCGGAAGGGCAAGCCTTAAGCGCTTGTCGACCGGACCGCGGTAATGTGCCTCAAGCCCTAACAGTCCGCGGCCTGCTAAGCGACCAGGGCGAAAGGCTCAAACTCAACATCGTCGCGGGCGCCCGATTTCTCGACAGGCCGATCACGGTGCGCGAGCTCAACCGTCCGGGCCTCGCCTTGGTCGGATTCCTGGACCATTTCAGGCCCGAGCGCATTCAGATCCTGGGTCTGGGAGAACAGTCCTACCTGCGCCATGCGGACCCGGAACGCTTGCGCGGAGCTTTGGCCGGCATCCTTAAATTCCCGGAGCTCCCCTGCCTCATCACGAGCCGGGCGACGCGCCCGCCCCGGAACGTCATCGACGCGTGCCGCCGGGCGGGAGTGCCCCTCCTTCTCTCCGGGCTTTCCACCGCCGAGCTCACGCAAGAGTTGTCGGATATCCTGGACGCGCGCCTCGCTCCTCGATCGACGGTTCACGGCGTTCTCGTGGACGTCTACGGCCTGGGCGTCCTCATCCAGGGAGAGCCCGGCATCGGCAAATCGGAATGCGCCCTCGAACTTTTGAAACGCGGCCACATTCTCATCGCCGACGACGCCATCGATATCCGCAGGCTCGGCGGAGGAACCCTGCGCGGCTCCTGCCCCGAGCCCCTTAAGAATTACATGGAGGTCCGCGGCCTGGGCATCATTGACGTGACCCTCCTCTTCGGCATCGGCGCCATCCTCGACCGCACCCGCGTCGAGCTTGCCGCGGTTCTGGAGCCCTGGTCGCAGACCCGCATCGTGGAACGCACGGGGATCGACCAAGAACACCTGGACCTCCTCGGCGTGAAGGTGCCGCTTATTCGCATCCCGGTCTCCCCGGGCCGCAATCTCGCCATTCTCATCGAGGTCGCGGCGCTCAACCAAAGGCTCAAAGGACGCGGTTACTGGGCCTCTCGCGTCTTCAACAAGGATTTGATCAAGCGCATGTCCAAGAAATCGGCGAAAACGGCGTGAAGAAGCGCCTGCTCTTCGTCATCACGGGCGTCTCCGGCGCCGGCAAGAGTCAGGCCCTCAAGGTGTTCGAGGACTTCGGATTCTCCTGCGTCGACAACCTTCCCATCGCGCTCCTCGAGGAATTCGCCCGCAACCTTCTCCAAACTCATTCGCCGCACCACGTCGCCCTGGGCCTCGACATCCGGGGGGGCCGGGAGATCGCCGACCTTCCGCGCGTGCTCAAGCGCCTGGAGGCCATGGGGATCGTCGCCCGGGTCCTTTTCCTCGAGGCCGCGGACACCGTTATCGTTCAGCGCTATTCCGAAACGCGCCACCGCCATCCTCTGGGCTTCAAGGTGCCGCAAGCCATCCGCGAGGAGCGCGCCCGCCTCCTCCCGCTCAAGGAAATAGCCGACAAAGTCATCGACACCTCGGAACTGACCCTCAACGAGCTCAAGGAGACCCTCGCGGGAGCGCTTCAGCTTAAGCGAACACGAGAGATGATGCTGTCGCTGGTCTCCTTCGGCTACAAGCACGGCATCCCCATGGACGCGGACATCGTCATGGACGTTCGATTCCTGCCGAACCCAAACTATATCCCCCGGCTCAAAAGGCTCACGGGCCTTGATACGCGCGTCGGCCGGCATATCCTGCGCCAGCCGATCGCCCGGCGTTTCCTCAAGAACTACCTTAAATTCCTGACGGACCTTCTTCCTCCCTATATCCGCGAGGGAAAGTCCTACCTGACGATCGCCATGGGCTGCACCGGAGGCCGCCACCGCAGCGTTTTCGTCGCTCACTACTTGGGGCTCAAGCTCGCCGAGAAGGGCTACGCCGTGCGTGAATTCCACCGGGACATCCACCGATGACCGAGCGAGAGTTCACGATCCCCAATCGCCTCGGTCTCCACGCGCGGCCGGCGGCGCTCTTCGTGCGGGAGGCGGGGCGCTTCAAGAGCCGCATCGCCGTCGTCAAGGAAGGGCTCGAGGTCAACGGTAAAAGCGTCATGGGCCTGATGCTTCTGGCGGCCGAAAAGGGCTCCAAGATCGTCGTGCGCGCCGACGGCCCGGACGAGGAGGCGGTCATCCACTCCATCGGCAAGCTCGTTGCGAACGGTTTTGGGGAAGATTGATGATCGTCATTAAAGGGATCGCGGCCTCACCGGGGATCGCCATGGGCAAGGCCTTCCTTCTCGACGACGAGGACATCCCCGTCGAGCGCATCCGTCTGCCCCCCGAGCTCCTCAGGCCCGAGACGCGGCGGTTCAAGGCGGCGCTCAAGTCCACCCTGAAGGACCTCGACCAGACGGAGTCCAAGATCCTGCGCGTCCTTGGCAAGCAGCATGCGCGCCTCATCGACGCCCACCGGCTTATCTTGGACGACCCTTTGATCACGCAGGATGTTCCCCAGCGCATCCTCAAGGAAGGGGTCAACGCCGAGTACGCCCTGAGCCAGGCCTTGGCCGAGATCAGCTCGCAGTTCGAGAAAATGAAGGACGAGTTCTTCCGCGAGAGGAGGCACGACCTCAACGACGTGGGCAAGCGCCTTCTGACGCACTTGACGCGCAAGCCCCGCCGGGACGTCTCCATGATCGATGAGCCCTCGATCGTTCTCGCCAGGAACCTCCTTCCCTCGGAGACGCTGGCGCTTCCGAAGGCCAAGGTCCTGGGCTTCGCGACGGATCTCGGCGGCAAATCCAGCCACACCGCGATCCTCGCCCAAAGCCTCAACATCCCCGCCGTCGTCGGCCTCTCCGACGTCAGCCGCCGCGTCAGGACGGGCGACCAGATCATCCTCGACGGCGCCGAGGGCCTACTCATCATCCACCCCGGCTCCGAGACCCTGCTCAAATACACCCAGGCTCGCGCGAAATTCCTCGAGGAGGAGACGGCGCTCATCGCCCTCAAGGACCTCCCGGCCGTGACGCAGGACGGAAGGCGCCTGCGGCTCGAGGCGAACCTCGACTCTCCCGATGACTTGAAGGGCGTGGCGTCCCTGCGCCCCGACGGCATCGGGCTTTTCCGGACCGAATCCCTCTACCTCAACGTCCCGAACCCTCCAGCGGAGGACAAGCAGGCCCTCATCTATTCCGCGATCGTCAAGTCCCTCTCGCCCAAGCCCGTGACGATCCGCACGGCGGATTTGGGCGCGGACCGCCTCGTGCGATGGGGGCTCGAGCCGCCTCCCAACGAGCCGAATCCCTTCCTGGGCCTGCGAGGGATTCGCTTGAGCCTCAAGCATTTCGATCTCTTCAAGACGCAGATGCGCGCGATTCTGCGGGCCTCTTCCGTCGGGCCGCTGCGGATCATGATCCCCATGATCTCGAGCCCCAACGAGATGTCCATGGCCCGGCAGGTCTTTCTCAAGGCCCGCGCCGAACTCGAGGCGGAGGGCCTCACGCGAGAGAAAACCTCGGCCGTGGAGCTGGGCATGATGGTGGAGGTCCCCTCGGCGGCGCTCCTGATCGAGAGCTTCCTGCCGCTGGTGGATTTCCTTTCCGTCGGGACAAACGACCTCATCCAATATACCCTGGCCGTCGACCGGATCAACGAGAGCGTCAGCCACCTCTACGACCCCTTCCACCCGGCCGTCCTCCAGCTCCTCGCCCGCGTCATCTCGGCGGCCCACGCGCAGAAAAAACCCGTCGGGATTTGCGGCGAGATGACGGCGGACCCGCAAGCCATCCCCTACCTCATCGGGCTCGGCTTCGACAGTCTTTCCGTTCCCGCGCGCATGTTCCTGCGGGTCAAGAAGACGGTCCGGGCGATCCGCCACGACAACGCCAAACGCCTCGTCGAGGCGGCGCTCAAGTGCTCAAGCCCCGAGGAAGTGCGCCGCCTGGCTCCCCAAGTCAGTGACTAAGCCCGGCCTGATCCGCAACTTCTCGATCGTCGCCCACATCGACCACGGCAAGTCGACCCTTGCCGCGAAGCTCCTTGAAGCGGCCGGAGCCAAGATGTCCCGCCAGGCCCACGAGGCGGTCGACTCGATGGAGCTCGAGCGCGAGCGCGGCATCACGATCAAGGCGAAAGCGCTGCGCATGCCCTTCGAGCACCAAGGTTCCCGCTACGCCCTCAATCTCATCGATACGCCGGGGCATGTGGATTTTTCCTACGAGGTTTCCCGCGCGCTCGCGGCCTGCGACGGGGCTCTCCTCGTCGTCGACGCCTCCCAGGGAGTCGAAGCCCAGACGCTCGCGCACGCCTCCCTCGCGCAGGAACTGGGCCTGGCCCTCATTCCCGTCATCAACAAGGTCGACCTCCCGACGGCCGACGTCGAGGCGACGGCGGCCCAGATCCGGGACCTGCTCAAGATCGAGGCTCCTCCGGTGCTGGCGTCCGCCAAGGACGGGCGCGGCGTGAAGGAAATCCTGGAGCGCATCCTGCGCGACATTCCCCCGCCCTCGGGCCTCCCGGACAATCCCTGCGCGGCGCTCGTCTTTGACTCCCTCTTCAACCCCTACCGCGGCGTGATCGCCCTCGTCCGTGTCTTCGAGGGCTCGCTCAAGCCGAAGACCCCCTACCGCTTCTTCTCCAACGGCCTTTCCTTCGTCGCCGAGGAGGTCGGCGCCCTCACGCCGGAGCCGGTCCCGGCTCCCGACGGGCTCGGCGCCGGGGAAGTGGGCTACGTCGTTCTCGGCCTCAAGGACCCAAGCCAAGTCCGGGTCGGAGACACCCTGATGGAGTCCGCCCGGCCGCTGCCGGCGCCGCTTCCCGGATACCGGGAGATCAAGCCCGTCGTCTTCGCCGGAATGTTTCCCGTCAACACCTCCGATTATCCCGCCTTGGGCGTCGCGCTCGAAAAGCTGCGGCTCGAGGACAGCTCCTTCCGCTTCCAGCCCGAGACATCGGAAGCCCTGGGACTGGGGTACCGCCTGGGCTTTTTGGGCCTCCTCCATCTCGAGATTATTCGGGAACGGCTCGAGCGGGAGTTCGGCCTCGACCTGATCGCCACGAGCCCCCAAGTCTCCTACCGCGTCAAGCGCCGCGACGGCTCCGTCGCCGAGCTCGACAACCCGGCGAGGTTTCCCGCCCACGGGGACATCGAATCAATCGAGGAACCCATCGTCCTAGCCACCATCATGACGCCCGTCTCCTACCAGGAGCCCGTCCTGGACCTTCTTAAGGAAAAGCGGGGGGAATACCAAAGCCTGGAGTACCTCCCTGGCGGCGTCAGGCTTATCGCTCGCTACCGCCTTCCGCTATCGGAAATGATCGTAAATTTCTATGATAGGCTTAAATCTGCTTCGCGTGGCTACGCTTCTCTTGACTACATACCCGCCGGGTTTCAGACGTCGGATCTGGTCAAGCTCGAGATCCTGGTCCACGGGAAACCCGTGGACGCGCTGAGCCACATCGCCCATCGCTCGCGGGCTCCCTTCGTCTCGAGGGCCCTGTGCGCCAAGCTCAAAGAACTGATCTCCCGGCAGAATTTCGAGGTGGCGGTGCAGGCCCGCGTCGAAGGGCGCATCATCGCGCGGGAGACCATCTCGGCCAAGCGCAAGGACGTTCTCGCCAAGTGCTACGGCGGCGACATCACACGCAAGCGCAAGCTCTTGGAACGCCAAAAGGAAGGCAAGAAAAAGGCCAAGTTCCTGGGGGCGGTCGAAGTCCCCCAGGAGGCTTTCCTGGCCATGCTGAAGCTTGAAGGAATTTAATCTAAGGAGCCTGATCTAACAATGAGCATCGAATACGCGATCCTTTTCCTCGCCGTTCTCTTTGGAGCTTACGTCTGGACGGGGAGAGCCTTGAGCGCCCGCGGCGCGTGGAGGAACCCGGCGCGCCTGCCGCTTTGGCATGCCGTCTTCAGCGCCTTGGCGGGCTTCGCGGCGGCCTTCATCGGTCTTAAGTGGCTTGAGAACAATTCCCCGGCTTCCGCCCTGCCCGGAACGTTGTCCGCGCGCGAATTGAGCGTCAGCTTGGCCGCGGCCCTCGTCTCGGGAGCCGTCGGCTTCTGGAAGGCCCGACGGCTGCGCCGGGAAAGCCCCTCGCATCTAGGAAACTTCCTCGAGGATGACGCGGAATGGGCCGAGACGATTTTCTCAGCCGGGCTCATGGCCTCGGTCCTCATGATCTTTTTCCTCCAGGCCTTCAAGATCCCCTCGAGTTCCATGGAAAAGACTCTCCTCATCGGCGACCATCTTTTCGTCAACAAGTTCCTCTACGGCCTGCGCGTGCCCGTGAGCGGCCGGAGGATCATGCCCCTGAGGCCCGTCTCGAGAGGAGACATCGCGGTCTTCCAGTTCCCCGATCCCAACCCCAAGGCCATCCATTGCGGCGCCGTCCAGGCGGGTCGGGCCTTCATCAAGAGAGTGATCGGCCTTCCGGGGGACACGATCGAGGTGCGGGAGGGCCGGGTTTACGTGAACGGCGCGCTCCTGGCGCCGGAGCCCTATGCCGTCTATTCCGCGCCGATGCGCTTTCCCAAGCCCGACGCCCCCCCCGCGCCGGATCTTTATCAGAAGCTGTGGGAGGACCACACCCTCGATCAAAGGCTGGGAAACTCCGAGCGCGACTACTTCGGCCCCGTGAAGGTCCCTCCCGGCTCCTATTTCCTCATGGGAGACAACCGCGATCGCTCTTGCGACTCGCGCTATTGGGGGCCCGTCCCGCTCAAGGACATCGAGGGCAAGGCATGGTTCATCTACTGGCCGCTGGGACGAGCGGGCCTCGCCCGCTGACGTGAGCCCCGGACGTTCCTCTCCGCGGCGGCCCCCCTGGCTCCCGTTCGCGGCGCTCGCCTTCCTCTCGCCGGCCGCCCCGGCCCTCGCGGCCGCCAGGCCTCTCGTGCTCGTCGCGCCTTATTCCGGGATCATCAGCCCCGCCTCGCGCGAATATTTGGTGGGCGCCATGGAGACGGCGGAGCGGCGGGGCGCCGCGGCCCTCGTCGTCGAGCTCGACACCCCCGGAGGCCTTGACGCTTCCATGCGGGAGATCGTGCGCCGGGAACTTTCCTCGACCGTTCCCGTCATCGTCTACGTGCACCCCGCGGGAGCCCGCGCGGCCTCCGCGGGAGTCTTCATCACGATGGCGGCCGACATCGCCGCGATGACTCCCGGCACCAATATCGGCGCCGCCCATCCCATCGAACTGGCTCCCGAGAGCGGCGGTCTCCTCAAGCCCGACAAGAAAAAGGGGGAGTCCGACGTTCTCGAGGAAAAAATCACCAACGACGCCATGGCCTATCTCCGGGCGATCGCCGCCAAGCGGGGGCGCAACGCTCGTTGGGCGCGCTTCGTGGTCGCCCAAAGCACTTCCGTCACGGCCGACGAGGCCTTGAATCTCGGCGTCATCGACCTCGTGGCCAATGATCTTTCCGCCCTCCTCAAGGCCGTCGACGGGCGCCGGATCGCCGGGCTGGCGAAGCCCCTCGACCTCAAAAACCATCAAATCGTTTTCCTCGAGATGAGCCGCCGCCAGAGGGCGCTGGCGGCGCTCTCCGACCCCAACGTGGCCGCGATCCTCATGACGCTGGGCGTCACGGGGCTCATGATCGAGCTCTACAGCCCGGGCCTCATCTTCCCGGGCATCGTGGGAGCGGCCTGCCTGATCATGGGGTTTTATTCCTTCGAGGTGTTCTCCGCGGGGCATGCCGGGATGCTTCTCATCCTGCTGGGGCTCTTGCTGTTCCTGCTCGAGCTTAAGATCCCGAGTTATGGACTCCTCACGGCCGGAGGGATCTCCTCGATCGCCGCGGGAGGACTGCTCCTTTTGCGGACCGCGCCCGGCGGTCCCCGGCCCGTCCCCGCGGGCTTCATCATGGCGCTTGTCCTCCTCGCCGGGATCGCCGGCGCCGCGCTCCTTTTCGCCCGCAAGGCCTTGGCGCGGCGATCGGTCGCCGGAACGGAAGGCCTGATCGGCGCCGCAGGCGAAACGGTCACGGCGCTGGCTCCCGAGGGACGAGTTCTTGCCCAGGGCGAAGTATGGAAAGCCCGCGGTCTCGAGGGAGACATTCCAGCCCAAGAGCCCGTCGAGGTCGTCTCCATCGAGGGGCTCACGCTGGTGGTTCGCAGTCGCCCGGCCTCAGGACGATGAAATTCCTTGTCTTTGGCGGCGCCTTCGATCCGCCGCACAAGGCCCACGTGGCCCTGCTGAGGGCCGCCGTCCGCGCGATCATGCCGGACCGGGTGTTCGTCGTCCCGGCCTGGAGATCGCCCTTCAAGGCGGCGGCGCACGCCACCGCCTCCGAGCGCGCGGGCCTCGTCCGGGCGGGGATCATCAAGCCTTTGCGAGGCCTTTTGGGCCGCCGCCTCTCGATCCATGCCTCGGAACTCCGTTCTCGCCGGGCCGTCTACACCGTCGAGACCCTGGAGCTGATCAAGACGCTGCACCCGGGGGCCGAACTTCACGTCCTCGTCGGCTCGGACAACGCGGCGTCCTTCGATTCCTGGAAGTCCCCCTTGCGCCTGCGCCGAGAGGCTTCCTGGTGGACGGCGCGAAGGCCCGGCGCCGCCGGGCCCATCCCGCCCTTTTTCAAGATTTTACCGGAAAGGATGCCGGACATCGCTTCCACGGATATCCGGGTCCGTCTCCTCCTGGGAGAAGATGTCTCGCGCTGGCTGGCGCCCGATGTCGTCTCGCGCATCCGCCGATCGGGGCTTTACGGCATCCGCCTGCGTCGTCGGCTTCGTGGTCTCCTCCCCGCGCCGAGGCTCCGGCACACTCTCGCGGTCGCGGACCTAGCTCGCCGCCTCGCCCGCCGATGGGGGGTTGACGAGGAGAAGGCGGCTCTCGCGGCTCTTCTCCACGATCTCGGCAGAGCCGTCCCCGCCGCGAGGCTTCCCGGTCTCGCGAGGCGGCTTCGGCTGAAGATCCCGCGGTCCGACGAGACTCTCCGCCGCGCCCCGCTCCTCGCCCATTCCTACGTGAGCGAGCATTGGGCGAGAAAACTCTTCGACGTGGACGATCCCGCGATCCTGCGGGCCATCCGCCGCCACACGCTGGGAGCGCCCGCGGCCGCGGCGATGTCCCCTCTCGACAAGACGCTTTACATCGCCGACTCCGCCTCGACCGACCGGCGCTACCGTGGCGTCGAGGCCGTCAGGCAGCTCGCCTTCCGGGATCTCGACGCGGCCTTCAAGTCGAGCGTCGCGGCGAAGCTGCGGCATGCGCTCATCAAGGGCGAGTGGCTGCATCCCCAGGGCCTTTCCCTATGGAATTCGTTCCGCCGATAAAACCGAGTCGCCTCGTCGCCTCCCTCCTCCTCTTCGGGTGCTTCCTGGTCGGCATCCGCGAAACGCGCTCCCCGATCGCCCTCGCCTCGCGGCACGGGGCCCCCTGGCCCTTCTGGGTGGTTCTCCCATCGACCGCGGCGGCCTCGGCTCAAGACGGGTCGGCGCCGGAGCTATTCTTGGGGATCTACCTGACCGGCGTTCCAGCCGTCGAGATCGTCTCGGCGGGGCCTCTCCCGCGAGGAGGGGCCGACGACGCGTGGGAAAGGCTGGCTCCGGTTCTCCCCGAACCCCTTCGCCGCTGGCAGCCGGACGTCCTTTTGAAGGCCTCGCCCGCGGCCGTCAACGACGAACCCCCGCCCGTCGCCTGCGCCGACTGGCTTGAGGGGCGCGGCCGGGGATTCCGGCTTCTCAAGGAACTCCTTCGAGATGTCCGGGCGCGAGATGGGGAACGGTTGCGCCTCGACTGGGAGCTAAGCCGAGTCCCTCCGAAAAACATCGCCTCCGCCTTCAAGCCCCCCTTCAGAATCGCTGAAAAATTCTACGCCGACGCGCTCTCGCCCGCCTTTTGGACGCCCGCCGCCGGCGCCCCCCTCTTGGCCGAGGTCCTCAACGCCTCCGACTCGCCCGGCCTCGCCGCGCGCGTGACAAAAGTTCTAAGATTGAAAGGCATCGATGTCGTCAACCTCGGCAACACATCTTCGGCGGCGCCCCGCACCGTCGTTTATGACCGAGACGGCCGCATCGGGAACGCCCGTAAGGTCCAGGACGCGCTGGATGACCCCGATTCGAGAGTCGTGACGCAGCTATGGGAAAGGCCCTGGCTCGACGTCAGCCTGGTCCTGAGATAGAAGGAGAAAGCTCTGCATGGAACTCGTTGAAGTCCTGAAATCGGCGACGAGCTTGGGGGCAAGCGACATTCACCTCGTCATCGGCAAGCCCCCCATGATGCGCTTGAACGGCGAGATCGCGCCGATCCCGAACTTTCCCATCATCAACGCCGAGCAATCGAAGAGCCTCATCTACTCCCTCCTTTACGAGGAACAGCGCGCGCGCTTCGAACAGACCCTGGAACTCGACTGCTCCACGGCCGTCGAGGGGGTCGCCCGATTCCGCATCAACGTCTTCTCCCAGAAAAACGGCGTCGAGGCCGTTCTTCGCGTCATTTCCTCCAAGATCCCGACGCCCGAGCAGTTGCGGCTGCCGCCGGCGGTCGTCAAAATAAGCGACATGCCGCGCGGTTTGGTCCTGGTGACCGGCCCCACGGGTTCCGGAAAGTCGACGACGCTCGCCTGCCTCCTCGATCTCATCAATCAAAAGGACGCCGGCCATATCCTCACCGTGGAGGACCCGATCGAATACACCTACGAGTCCAAGAAGAGCATCGTGCGCCAGCGCGAGGTAGGCCAGAACACGAAATCCTTCGGGGCGGCGCTGAGGGCGGCCCTGCGCGAGGACCCCGACGTCATCCTCGTCGGGGAGATGCGGGACCTGGAGACGATCTCTCTCGCGGTCACGGCGGCCGAGACGGGCCACCTCTGCTTCGGGACCCTCCACACCCAGGACGCGCCGTCGACGATCGACCGCGTCATCGACGTTTTTCCCCCCCACCAGCAAAGCCAGATTCGCGTCCAGCTGGCCGGAACCCTTCAGGCGGTGGTCGCCCAGCTCCTCGTCCCGCGCAAGGACGGCAAGGGCCGCGTCGCCGCCCGGGAGATCATGATGACGACGCCCGCCATCTCGAATCTCATCCGGGAAGGAAAAACCCATATGATCTACGGCGCGATCGACACCGGCGCCCAGCACGGCATGATCTCCATGGACAGGGCTCTGGCCAATCTCTATAAGGAAGGGTTGGTCACGGCCGAAGAAGCCCTCCTCCGGGCCCATAACGTGGACGTCCTGCGCCGCCTGGCCGGCCTGAGCGTCGGGACGGCGTAGAGCCATCGTGCCGCGATCATCTCGATCCAATCATATCGCATGGAAGGCCGAGGCGATCGCCCTGGCCCGGTCCCTGAGCGAGAAAAAGGGCGAGGACATCGCGGTCCTCGACATCCGCGAGGAAAGCTCCTTGGCGGATTTTCTCCTGATCGCGACCGCGCTCTCACGGCCCCATCTGCGCACCCTGGAGGACTCCCTCGAGGAGAGCGCGGTCGCGCTGGGGCTTCGGCCGCCGCGCCGCTCCAGGCCCGCGAGCGACCGCTGGCAGGTGCTCGATTTCGGCTCCATCATCGTCCACCTCATGAGCGAAGAAGCCCGCGACTTCTACGCCGTCGAGAAGCTCTATCCAGGCTCCAAGCGGATCTCCTGGGAAGCGACGGACGGCCAAGGAAGGCGGCGGAAAGCCAAAGAAGGCTCCGGAAAACTGCAAAAAGTGCCATGAATCCTGTTTCTTGTCCCCGCTCCGATGCCCACGTCTGAAATCTCCGAGCCGCTTCTCCAGGCGCTTCACGACGCTCTTGTGGGCCAAGCCCGCGAATGGGCCGGGTCCCAAGGCCTCGATGTCCCTGGGGAGCTTCCCTTGGCCGCGCCCCCGTCGCACGTCAAGGCCGACATCAGCCTCTCCTGGGCCTTGGGTCTCGCGAAAATCACCAAGGGAAGCCCGATGGCCATCGCCGCGGCTCTCGCGGGGCGCTTCTCGCGGCTCCCCGAGGTCGCCGAGGCTTCGGTCTCCTCCCCCGGCTTCGTCAACCTCCGGCTCAAGGAGACCGCCCTCCTGGCGGAAGCCGAAAACGCTCTCTTTCACGCCGGTCCCTACAAACCCCGCGGGTCTAAGCGCAAGATCCTCATCGAATTCGTCTCGGCCAACCCCACCGGCCCCCTCCATGCCGCCTCGGGACGGGGAGCGACGCTTGGAGACGCCCTCGCCCGCATCCTACGGATGCTGGGGCACGAAGTCGCGATGGAATACTACGTCAACGACTGCGGTCGGCAGGTCGACATGCTGGGACGCTCGTTGGAAGCGCGCCGGGACGGCAAGCCCGTCCCCGAGGACGGCTACCACGGCAGCTATCTCGAGGATCTGGCGCGTCAGCTGCCGGCGCAAGCCAAGACCTGGAGCGCCACGGAGCTTTCCCGCTACGCCGTGGACGCGCTTTTAAAGACCCACCAGGAGGACATGCGCGCCTTCGACGTCCATTTCGACCGCTACTTCAGGGAATCCGAGCTCCACGCGCGCAAGGCCCTGGAGGCGACTCTCGATCGCCTCAAAAGCTTGGGGGCCGTCTACGAAAAGGAAGGCGCGGTGTGGTTCAAACGGCCGGAGGAGGCCGCGTCCGCGGAGGACGACAAGGACCGCGTGCTCGTGCGCGCCGACGGACGGCCGACCTATTTCCTGGCGGACATCGCCTACCACGAAGACAAGTATTCGCGGGGCTATCCGGAGCTCATCGACATCTGGGGCGCCGACCACCACGGCTACGTCCCGAGGCTCAAGGGGGCGCTGGAAGCCCTCGGCCGCGCTCCCGCCGGCTTTCACGTCATTCTCCACCAGCTCATCCGGCTCATGCGCGGCAACGAAGCCGTCAAGATGTCGAAGCGCGCTGGGGAGTTCGTGCGCTTGAAAGACCTCGTGGACGAGGTTGGAAAAGACGCCTGCCGCTTCTTTTTCGCGATGCGCTCCCCGGGCTCGCATCTCGTCTTCGACCTCGAACTCGCCAAGAAGCAGACGGCCGAGAACCCGGTCTATTACTGCCAGTACGTCCACGCCCGGGTCTGCTCCATCTTTCGCGAGGCGGGAAAGCGGGGCTTCCCGGCGTCCCCGGAGGCCCTGCGGGGCGCGGTCCAGGCCGAAGTCCGAGCGCCCTCCGGGCCGTCGGGAGAGGCGTTGGCCCCACGGGGCGCCGCGCTGCCCGCGGAGGCGGCCTTCGCCAAGGAGGAGCGCGACCTCCTCGTGAAAATCGCCTGGTTTCCGGAGACGCTCGCGGCCTGCGAGCGGGAGCTTTCCCCGCATCCGCTGGCGACCTACCTCCTCGAGCTCGCGGGGCTCTTTCATCCTTTCTACGAGAAATGCCGGGTGCTCGACCCCGCGGACCGGGAGCGCACGGCCTTCCGTCTGCTGCTCATCGCCGGGGTCCGGGGAACGATCGCGCGCGGTCTGGAACTTTTGGGCGTCTCGGCGCCGGAGTCGATGTGAACGCTCTCGGAACCGGCACGGCTTTCGTCGCGGGGATGGCTTCCTTCCTGTCCCCTTGCGTCCTGCCCCTCCTGCCCGGCTACGTCTCCTTTCTCTCCGGCTCCTCGATCGAGGAAATTCACTCCTCCGAAGGCCGCCCCGCGATCACGCGCCGGGCCGTCCAAGGCGCGCTCGCCTTCATCGCGGGATTCACGCTCGTCTTCACCCTGCTCGGCGCGTCGGCGACGGCCCTGGGGGAGCTCGTTTCCGCCCACCGCCGCGCCCTCGAGACCGTCTCGGGGCTCCTCATGGTCCTGCTCGGACTCCACTTAAGCGGGATCATCCCCATCAAATGGCTCTATTATGAAAAACGCTTCCTGGGACGGGCGACCGCGGGCTCAAGCCTGGCGGCGTCGTTCGTGATGGGCCTCGCCTTCGCCTTCGGCTGGACGCCCTGCATAGGCCCGATCTTGGCCGCGATCCTCGCCCTCGCGGCGACCGAGCGGACGGTCCTCCAGGGCGCCTGGCTGCTCGCCGTCTACTCCTTGGGCCTGGGGCTTCCCTTCCTCCTCACCGCCCTGGGCCTCGGCCGAGCGCTTGAATTCTTCGCGCGCTTCAAGCGCTTCCTGCGCGCAAGCGAGATCGCGGCGGGGATCATTCTCGCGGCCGTGGGAGCCCTCGTCATGAGCCATCGCCTCGTCTACCTCATGCGCTTCATGCCCCGGGCGCTCTATCGCTTCGCCTTATGACGGCCAAACGCATACTCTCCGGGGCCGCGGCGCTCGCCGTCGCGCTGGGCATTTTCTATCTCGTCGCGAGGATCCCGGGACTGACCTCGTCCTCGGCCCGCCCCCGCCCCGCGCGGGATTTTTCCCTGACCGATCTCAAGGGAAAACTCGAAAGCCTCTCCTCCTATAAAGGCAAGCTCATCCTCCTTGACTTCTGGGCGACTTGGTGCGAGCCGTGCCGGGAAGAGGTGCCGGAACTCAAGAATCTCTACGCGAAGTACCGCGACCGGGGCTTCGTCGTCGTGGGAGTGGCCCTCGACTTCGACGGGAAAGCCAGCGTCGCTCCCTTCGTTCGGGAGGCCGGCATCGACTACCCGGTTCTCCTCGGCGAGGGGCTGGCGCCGCCTGGTTACGAGGTCTCGGGAATACCGACCGCCTACCTGATCGACAGACAGGGCCTTATCGTGCGCCGGTTCGTGGGGCCGCAAACCTTTGAGGATTTCGCCCCCGACGTTGAGAAATTTTTAGGCCGCTAGGAACACTACGGAAGGCCCCGGAAGGCAAAAGAAAGTCGTTTTCCGCGGCCTTCCGTTGCTTTTTTTTGCTTTCTGTTGCTTTCCGTCGCCTTCCGCGGGCAGCGACGTCCTCCCGACGGGACAGAGCCTCTTTCGTCCGCTCCTGGCCGACCCGCGCCAGATACAAACCTTGGTCAGCTATTACCGCTTCCAAGGCCATAACGCGGCCGACGCGGCCCTGGGAGGCGTCTTCGGCCTTCTGCGCCGCGACTGGGGCTCCTGGAAAACCCAGTGGGACGTCGCCGGCATGGCCTACAGCCGTTTCTTTATTAGCGGGGCTGTCAACCACTTCGAAACCGAGGATTTCTTCGCCGACCTGCCCTGGGAGTTGAGACACGGAAATTTTTCAGCGAGGCTCACCCTCTATCACCAAAGCTCCCATTTAGGCGACGACTACATCCGGACGAATGGAAGCTCCGCGCTTTTCTCGAACGGGCTTCCCGGGCATCGGTTCAGCCAGGAAGCGTTCCAGGCCGAGTTCTCGGAGGACATCCCCTCCGCGTGGCTGCGCCTCTACGCGGGAGACACCCAGATCCTCCACACGATCCCGCCCCTGGGCCGCCAGATCCTCCAGTGGGGCGCCCAGGAGCAAAGCCCGGTTCTGTGGAGCGACTCCCGGTCGAGTCTCGACGCCTTCCTCGCGTGTGATTTGCAATCCCGGGAATACAATCAATGGAACATCAATTCCAACCTCGTCGCGGGGATCAAGCTGAGCTCTCTGAAGTCCGGCCGCGACGTCCGGTTCCAGCTGGGCTGGTTCGATGGCCATTCCCCCTTCGGCCAGTTCATCCTGGAGCGGGAGCAATACGCCGACGTGGGTTTCGCGTTTGATTTTTAGCGCGGCTCCGTCTGCTTGTCCAACGCATAAAGCGTCACCGGGCCTTCTTGAAGAATCGGACGGGCGTGGCGCGCGAGAACGGCGTCCATGAGCCGCAACGTCCTCAGGTCGTAATAGTCCGGACGAGGCTGGTAGAGCCCGACGCCCGTGTTGACGAGAACATGCGTGATGCCCTGTTCGGCCAGGGCTTGCCGCAACTGTTCGGGGTTCTTGAGGCGCCGATAGAAGATGACCCCCTGGTTGATGGGGTCCCCCCATTGATAGGGAACGTCGAGATAATAGCCTCGGATCTCGCGAAAGAGAAGCAGCTTGTCCGAGGGCCCCAGGAGTCGGTTGATGCGCCGATAGACCGGGTAAATGTCGAGGCTCCGGTCGAGGAACTCCTCGCGCGTCGTGCTCCCGGCGATCTCGCGGGGCCGCATGGAAAAAGCCGCGAAGAGAGCATTGTTCTCGCCCGCATCGAGCCAGAGAGGACAGACGGTCACGAGCACTGTCAGCGCGGCCGCCATCCTCGCGGCGGCGCCTTGACGCCATAACCGGACGGCGATCTCGCCGACGAGCAGAGCGAGGGCCGGGTAAGCCGGCATCAGATACCTCCACACGACGTTGCCGTTCGCCAGAACCAAGGCCGGGACGCACGCCTGGAGGAGCAGGGATCGCGTCAGAGGCTCCAGCTTCATGCCGCGGACCCGGGCCAGGGCCGCCATGGCCAAAGCCGGAGCCGCCAAATATTGCGGATCGTAGCCGGCGAGGATTTGGCGGATCGTTAGAGGCGGGATCCACGAGGCCACGCGCACGAAAGCCGGCTCGATCAAGGGGCCGTTCCAGAAGCCGCCGAGGATGTCCGGCAAAAACGGCCAGACCGGGTTTCCGGCTCCGATCCAGGCCTTGAGGTACCAGGGCGCCGCGACGAGGAGGGAGATGCCGCCGAAATAGATCGCGGCGGAGGCGCGTTTTTTTAAAGGGTAGGGCGAGGCGAGAAAGAGCCATGAACACACGCCTCCGGCCCAGAGAAGCCCCAGGAGCTTGGCGGAAGCGCAGAGTCCGGCGAGAATCGCCGCTAAAAAGAGCCTCGAAGGCCGCGGCTCCCGGCTCCAACTCCAGGCCTCATAAGCCGCGAGAAAATAAAAAAGCGCGACGGCGCCGTCGCTATGAGCCTGGAACGCGGTCTTGAAGACGACCATTTGGGAGGCCACGGCGACAACCGCCACGAGGGCGGGCGAACGGCCGAGGCGTTCGCGAGCGACCGCCTGGATCGCTCCGATCCAGGCGATGCAGATCAGAACGTGAAGGAACTGGGCCGACGAGTCGCGGCCCAGCGCGAGGGGAACGACGTAGAGCATCTCCGTGAGATGGGGCCAGTGGCTATGCAGCATCCAGGGGATCTCCCGCACCGCCCCCCAATGCCAGTAGAGCTTGGGAATGGAAAGATGGTAGGCGAGCTCGTCCCATTCCAGCGGCGGCGCCAGAGCCCAAACAGCCGCATACCAGGCGGCGTAGGCGAGAAACCCGAGAAGCGCCCCGCGGGCGAGCTCCGAGGCATGGGTCGAGGAGAGCCCTTGATGCTCATCCGGAAATTTCCCGGGCAAGGAAGGACGGAGCAGGGACCGGAGCCGAAGGAAGGCCGGGAACGCCGCGATGGCCGCGGCCGTGATCATCCAGGCGCTCAAGGGGGCCGGCCGAAGCAGCCCCAGGAGCCCCAGCGCGAAAACCCCCTCGGCGAGGGCTCCGAGGCCGATGGCGAACGCAAGAGCGTCTCCGAGAAAAGCGGGCATGGATTCCTCTCCTAAAAATGACATGATCCGCAGCCCCGCTCCCCAGGCGATGAAAGAGAGCGACAGCGCGACGATGATCGTCACGCAAGCGCCTCCTAAAATGCCTCTAAACGATGCAACAGCGTCGGAAGGCATCCGCGATAAGAAGTAGCGCCAGAAGGGGGCGTCGTGGTGGGCGCAAAGCCCCGTCCAGACGGCCGCCGCGGAGAGGAACGACACAAGCTGGGGTCTGGACATGAAGCGTCGCAAGTATAGCGCCGGTTTCCCGCTTTGCCAAGCCGCCATGACTTAGGCGCGTGCGTAGCTCCGTCACTCCTTGATCTAGTAAAATAGATAGCCGTTCGCGCCCGCGCCGACGGCGTTCCTCGATGTCCGCCCCTGCCGCCGCCTCAAGCTCCCCCGAGAGGGACACTCCCCTTCTGCGCCAATATTCCGAGCTCAAGGCGGCCTACCCGGAAGCCGTGCTGTTTTTCCGTCTGGGCGACTTCTACGAGATGTTCGGGGAGGACGCGAAGCTGGCATCCCCCCTTTTGGGACTCGTCCTCACCGCCCGGCAGGGCCTCCCGATGTGCGGAGTCCCCGCCCACAGCCACGAGGGCTACGTGGCCAAGCTCCTCAAGGCCGGACACAAGGTCGCGATCGCGGAGCAGATGGAGCCCCCCTCCAAGGGGAAAAAACTCGTTGAGCGCCAAGTCGTGAGGCTCGTCACCCCGGGGACCATCGTCGAGGAGGAGCTCCTCGATCCCTCGGCCGCAAGCAGGCTCGCCTCGCTGGAGCTCGATGTGGTGGGCTGGGGGCTCGCGGTGCTCGATCTTTCGACAGGCGAGTTTTGGGCGACCCAGGCCCTCAACGACTCCGGATTCCAGCGCCTCTCCGAGGCCCTCGCGCGCCTTCGTCCCTCGGAAATCCTCGCGAGCGCGGAAGCCGCCGAGCTTCCGGATCTCTCCGGCCTTCCCGGAGCGTGCCTGACGAGGCTTCCGGCCGCCCCGGCGCGATCGGCCCATCTGCCCGCTTGGGCGAAAGACGTCGCCTGGACGAACCGCCCCCTGGCCCTCAAGGCGGCGCTTCGGGCCAGGCTTTACGCGCAAAGGGCCCAGCTTCAGATCAACGACTCTCTTTTGTCCCCTTCCTTTCGCGAGCCGGGCGGGACGCTCGAACTCGACGAAAGCGCGGTCAGGACCCTCGAACTCGTCGAGTCTTCCTCCGGCGGCAAAGCCGGGAGCCTCTGGGGGCATCTCGACCTCTCCTCCACGTCGATGGGCGGACGCCGTCTCAAGTCGTGGCTGCTCGAGCCCTCGACGGATCTCCAGGAAATCACGCGTCGGCTCAACAGCGTGGACGAGCTCGTCTTGAAGCCCGAGCTCCGGGCCGACCTCCGGGAGCGGCTCTCCCGGGCGGCCGACATCCCCCGGATCGCGGGAAGGCTGCTCGCACGGCGCTCGGGCCCCCGGGATCTCGCGGCGCTGCGGCAAACTCTCGACGAAATCCCGGAAATCCTGAGGCTCCTCCGGGCTCCGGCGCTTGGCCCGGAGATTTCGGAGATCGCCCGCGCGCTCGTGGACGCGTTTTCCGGTCTCTCGGGGCTGCACGACAGCCTCTTAAGCGCCCTCTCCGACGCGCCTCCGGCCAAGCTCTCGGACGGAGGCGTCATCCGGCGGGGATTTTCCAGGGAATTGGACGAGCTTCGGCGCTTGCGCACGGACGGCCAGACGCTGCTCGCGGAAATGGCAGCCTCCGAGAGGAAAAAGAGCGGCATCGCCACCTTGAAGGCGGGCTACAACTCGGTCTTCGGCTACTTCTTCGAGGTCACCAAGACCCATCAGGCCAAAGTCCCGGCCTATTTCCTTCGCAAGCAGACCCTGGCCGGAGCCGAGCGCTACATCACCCCGGAGTTAAAAGAGCTCGAGAGCCGCATGTTGAGCGCCGAGGAAAAAATCGTTTTCGTGGAGGCGGAGCTTTTCGCGGACCTCAGGGAGAAGGCCTGCGCCTCCTATGCCGGGCTCTTGAAGCTCGCGGGCGTCCTTTCGGACCTGGACGGCTTCGCCGCTCTCGCCCAGGCGGCGGCGCTTCACGGCTTCGTCAAGCCCGTCGTCGATCTGAGCCATGATCTGGCGGTGACGGACGGGCGGCACCCCGTGGTCGAAGCTTCCCTCCCGGCGGGCCGTTTCGTGCCCAATTCCCTATCGCTTTCGAGCGCGGGCGAGCGGGTCATGGTGCTTACCGGCCCCAACATGAGCGGCAAGTCGACCTACCTGCGCCAGAACGCGATCATCGCGCTCATGGCCCAGGCGGGCTCCTTCGTCCCGGCGAGCGCCGCCCGGATCGGCCTCGTCGATAAGATCATGACCCGCATCGGCGCGCAGGACATGCTGGCCCGGGGCGAGTCCACCTTCATGGTGGAGATGAAGGAGACCGCGCGAATCCTGGCTCGCGCGACGCCCCGGAGCCTCCTGGTTTTAGACGAGATCGGCCGGGGCACGTCGACTTTCGACGGCGTCTCGATCGCCTGGGCGGTGCTCGAGCATCTCCACGGCGCCTACGGCCCGGGCGAGGCGGGCTCCTCCCCCGACGCTCCCCGGGGACCTCGAACGCTCTTCGCCACCCACTATTTCGAGCTCACCGAGCTCGCGAAAAACCTCGCCGGCGTCGTCAACTGTAACGTCGAGGTCAAGGAATGGACGGATGCCCGCGGGAAAAACGAAGTCGTCTTCCTCCATAAGATTTCCCCCGGCCCCGCCGACCGCTCCTACGGCCTTCACGTCGCGGCCCTCGCGGGGCTTCCCGGGCGGGTGCTTTCTCGGGCCGAGGAGATCCTCGCCGAGCTCGAAAACGCCTCCGCCGTCGGCCGGGTCGCCCAGGCGCCCGCCCGGGAGCTCCCGGAGCTTCCCATTTTCGAGGGCCACCCCGTGCTGCGCAGCCTGCGCCTCCTCGATCCCGAGTCCATGACCCCCCTGGACGCCCACCGGATTCTCGTCGAGCTCCAAAAGGCGTTGCAGGGGTAGCCGCGCAAGGCATGGGAACGATCCGGCTGCTTGATCCCGAGGTCGCAAGCCGCATCGCCGCGGGCGAGGTGGTCGAACGGCCGGCCTCCGTCCTCAAGGAGCTCCTCGAGAACGCCCTCGACGCCGGCGCGACGAAAATCCAGGTCTCCTTCACCCGCGCCGGCAAGGAGAGCCTGCGAGTGGCCGACGACGGGCGGGGGATGGACCCCGAGGACTGCGCGCTGGCCCTCAAGCGCCACGCGACGAGCAAAATCCGCGAATTCGAGGACCTGGACCGCCTCGCGACCTACGGTTTTCGAGGGGAGGCCCTCTTCGCCGTCGCCGCCGTCTCCCGCCTGACGTTGATTTCCAGGCCCGGCGGCGCGGCGACCGCCTGGAAAATCGAGGCCCAGGCCGGGACCATGTCGACCGCGGCGCCCGCCGCCTCGGCGGAAGGCACCGCGGTCGAGGTCCGCGATCTTTTCTTCAACACTCCCGCGCGACTCAAGTTCCTTCGCTCGGACGCCGTCGAGAAGTCCCGGCTCCTGCGCGCCCTGGAGGAAGCCGCCCTCGCCAACCCCCGGGTCCGCTTCTCCTGGCGGGAAGGCTCGTCCGCCGCGGTCTCCTGGGAGGCGGCGCGGGAGAAGCGGCAGCCGGCGGCTCTTCGGGAGCGCTTCCGGCAGATTCTCGGGCGGGAACTCGGCGAGAATCTCCTCGAGGCGGAGGGATCCCGCGGCAAGATCCTCCTCACGCTGCTCGCGTCATCCCCCGACGATCTTGTCTCGACGCGCCAGCTCCAATACTGGTACGTCAACGGCCGCCCCGTCTCCTCCCGGCTCCTCCAGCAAGCTCTCTACAAGGCCTATTCGGAGTTCCGGCCCCGGGACCGGCACCCCGTCTGCGCGGGCTTTCTCTCGCTCGATGCCGCTTCCTTCGACGTCAACATCCACCCATCGAAGCGCGAGGTGCGCTTCGATGACGAAGCCGCCGTCTTCGATCTCGTCTGGCGCACGATCGCGCAGGCCCTCGTGAAGGCCCGGGTCGCCGCTCCCCTTCTCGTCTTCCGTCCCGACGCTCCGCATGACGTTCCAGACGCGCGGGCCGCCTCCGTCTCCGACGCGCCGCCGGCGTCCTGGCCCCGCGGCGCCGAGCGCAAGCTTGATCTCGGAGCCCGCCCGGCTCACGCGGGGGAGCGCGCCTCCGGGGATCCGGCGTGGTTCACCCCTCCCTACCGCTTTCTCGGACGCCTGGAGTCCCTCTATCTCGTCTTCGAGTCCGCCGGCGGGCTTTTCCTCCTCGACCAGCATGCCGCCAACGAGCGGGTGCTCTTCGAGAAATACTGGAAGGCCGTCGAGGAGGGCCGCCCCCGCGCCCAGGCCCTCCTGATCCCCCTTCCGGTCGAGCTTCCGGCCTCCGCGGCGCAAAACATCCTTTCGAGGCGCTCGGAGCTTTCCCGTTTCGGATTCTCGGTCGAGCCGTTCGGCAAGGCCGCGCTGCGCGTTCTCGAAGCCCCGGAGATTTTCGCGCGCGACGGGGATCTCAAGGAAACCGTGTTCCGGCTCATCGAGTCCCTCGCTTCCCCGGCCGACGCCTCGAAGGCCCTGCGCCGCCACGCCGCCGCGACGATCGCCTGCAAGAAGGCCGTGAAGGCCCACGATCCGCTCGGGGAGCCCGAGGCGCTGGCGCTCCTGGAGGCCCTGCGGCTCTGCGAGGACGGGGCGCGATGCCCGCATGGACGCCCCTCGATGCTGGCGCTTTCCCGCGACGAGCTCGCGCGCCGCTTCGGCCGTCCCGGCGCGCCTTAATCGCGGCGCCAGGCGCCCGTATCCCGGAACCCTCGGATCACGGCGGCGATGAATGTCGACGGGGGGCCGCCCCGGCGCTCGAAGACTCTTTCAATGGCCGCTTGCGGAAGCCGTTTCCTTAAAAGAAGCCTTGCTCCGCCGCCGGCCGCGATCGCGCGACGGCAGGCCCCCCAAACAGGGAGATCGGCTCTTGCGTCCCCCACGTAGTCGAACCCCCCTCGCCCGAAACGGCCGACCAGGGCGTTCGCCTTGGCCCTCCCCACGAGGTTGACCCTTCCGTCGCTTCCAAGAGCCTCCCGGAATATCCCCAGATGGCGGGCCACCTGCTCGGCGTAGATCTCATCGGAGCCCGTGGCAAGGACCAGGAGCCGCCCCGTCCCGGCCTCCTCGCGGCACCAGGACAGGACGTCTTCCTCATACGGCAGGGACTCCGGCGCGAGGCTCGCCCCCTTGGCCAGCTTCCGCTTCAGCCACGGGCGGCCGCCTTGGAACGGTGCCCGGATGAGAAGCGCCGCGGCGGCGAGGGGCGCGCGCCTCAACTCGCGGAAGAACGACTCCACGCCGAGATCGGTGCGGATGAGGGTGCCGTCCAGATCGACGCAAAGCGGGACCAGCGCGGCCTGGGGCTCTTTGTCCATGGCGGGCCGCCTTAATCATATATAATCAGGTTGCGCGCCTCGGACAAGCTCTCGTCCATGTGGAAGACATTCCGAATTTCGGTCGTATTTCCCGCCTATAATGAGGAGCCCTCCATTGCCAAGGCCATCGCGGATTTCCGGGAGTTGGGAGTGGTCGACGAGATCGTGGTGGTCGACAACAACTCCCGGGACCGCACGGCCGCAGAGGCCGCCGCCGCGGGCGCGCGCGTGATCACGGAAACCCAGCAAGGCTACGGTTGCGCCATTCGACGCGGCCTCCGGGAGGCAAGCGGGGATCTCATCGTCGTTTGCGAGCCCGACGGGACGTTTCAAGCCAAGGACCTGTGGAAATTCCTGGCTTATTGCGAGGAGTTCGATTTCGTGCTGGGCACGCGGACCTCGAAGGCGCTCATCTGGAACGGCGCCAACATGGGCTATTTCCTGAAATGGGGAAATTGGGCCGTGGGAAAGCTGTTGGAATTCCTCTACAACGGCCCTTCCCTCACCGACGTCGGCTGCACCTACCGCCTCATCCACCGCGAGGCGCTGCTGAAAATCCAGGATCGGCTCCGAGTCCGCGCCAGCCACTTTTCCCCCGAGATGATGCTGGTCGCCATCAAAAACGGGCTGAGCACGGTGGAAATTCCCGTTCACTATCGCCCCCGCGTCGGCGTTTCAAAAATCACCGGCAACAAGCTGCGCGCCTTTTCCCTGGGCCTCAAGATGATCGCCCTGATCCTCGGCAGGAGGATCGCGCCATAAAGCCGTCTTCCTTGGTGACGGGCGCGGCCGGCTTCATCGGCTCCCACGTCGCGGATGAGCTGCTGGGCATGGGCCATCGCGTCGTGGCCCTGGATGATCTCAGCGGGGGCAGCGAGGACAATGTCAACCCCGAGGCGATCTTCGCCCGAGGCAGCGTCGTGGACCATGAATTCGTCGACCGTCTCTTCGCGCGCCACTCCTTCGATTACGTCTTTCATCTGGCGGCCTACGCCGCGGAGGGATTGAGCCACTTCATTAAGAGGTTCAACTACACCAACAACTTGATCGGCAGCGTCAACCTCATCAACGCGGCGGTCAATTCGGGGCGGGTCAAGTGCTTCATCTTCACGTCCTCCATCGCCGTCTACGGCAAAAACCAGCTGCCGATGACGGAGGAGATGCTGCCGCGCCCGGAAGACCCTTACGGCATCGCGAAGCTCGCCGTGGAGCAGGATCTGGCCGAAACCAAGGCCATGTTCGGGCTTCCCTACGTCGTCTTCCGCCCTCACAACGTCTACGGCGAGCGCCAGAATATCGGCGACAAATACCGGAACGTCGTGGGGATCTTCATGAACCAGGTGATGAAAGGAGAGGAACTTACGATTTTCGGCGACGGCGAGCAAACCCGGGCCTTCAGCCATATTCAGGACGTGGCTCCCGTCATCGCGCGCGCCTGCGAAAGACCGCGGGCCTGGAACCAAGTTTTCAACGTCGGCGCGGACACGCCTTATACGGTGAACGTCCTGTCCAAGGTCGTCTGCGAGCGCATGGGAAGCCCCTGGCGCGTCAAACACTTGCCGCCTCGCCATGAAGTCGATCACGCCTATTCCTCGCACGCCAAGGTCGAGAAATATTTCGGGGATTTATTGAAGCGCATCCCCCTCGAGGAGGGGGTCCGGCGCATGGCGGACTGGGCGCGGAAATCCGGCTCCCGCCGGACCTCGAATTTCGCCGAGATCGAAATAGCGAGGAACCTGCCGCCCTCCTGGATCCCGTCATGAAACACGGGGGGCGATGACGCCGCCGGAGACGGGCCGGGCCTGGCTCTGGGCCATCTTCGTCGCGCTGCTCTTCTGCGCCGGCTATCCCGCGATGTACGCCTTCCGGCGGGCCTGGCAAACGCACTACCCGAATCTCGCGAGCCAATGGGCCAACAACGGCCGTTTCGCGGTTCTAGGCCTTTTCGGAACGGAGAGCAATCAAGACGAGTTGGCCTACGCCGCCCGCGCCAAGGAAGCCTCGCTGCGCCCGTGGCCCCACGATCCGTTCATCAAGGGATTCCGAAGCCCCAGGCAAGCCGTCAACGACGCCCTCACCTACGCGATCATGGGCGCCGTCATCGCCGTCGTCGGCGACATGAACGGGGCGTGGATTTTGATGCGCTTTCTGTGCTGCGTCGCTTGGTTCGTCCTTCTCCACAAGATGGCTCGAAAAGCGGGTGCTCGGAGCGAGGCGAGCCTCTTTGCCGCCGCCTTCGTCACCTGCTTCAGTTATCTCCTGACCTTTTACTTCCTCCCTCGCCTGGCCTGGACGGGGCATCCTCTGGGGGATCTTCTCCGGAACGCCTGGACGACGCTGAGCTACGGCAGGACGGAGAGCGTCTTTCGGCTGCCGCGGCCGGGCATCAGCTATGCCTTTTCCTTCGCAGCCTCCCTGCTCTATATCGCCGCGGCCGAGCTCAAAAGTTGGCGGGCTTGCCTCGGCGCGGGGCTCCTGGGCGGCGCCTTGGCCTATGTGAGAGCCGACGTCTGGACAAGCTACGTCGTCGCGACCTCTCTTGACGCTCTCCTTGAATCCATCCGGAAGCCGCGTGGGGCGGCGCGGCTGTGGTTCTCGCTCCTCGTCACGGCCGTTCTCAGCGCGCCGTATCTTTATTTCACGCTCCATATCGATCCCGAATTCCTCGACCGCAGCTGCGGGAGCTACGGGCGGCGCTTCGACGCCCCCTCTCTCGTCTATCTGGCCGTCGCCGCCGTCGGGTGGTGGAAGGCGCGCAACGCCGCCCAGCGCTTCCTTGCCTGCATGGCGGGCGCCACCTTCGTCATGGTCAACATCAGCCTCGTCCTCGGATACGCCACGGAGCCTTGGCACTGGAAGCTTTTCGGCAACATCTACGTCTTTCTCCTTCTGTTCACGGCGCTCCCGGAAAAGCTCCAGGCGCGCCCGGCGGCCTGGCGCGCCTTGGCCTTGGCGACGGCGCTCCTCGCCTTCCTTCAGGGAATCGCCTACGCCGCGATTCATTATCCCTTCCAAGGCCTTCCTCGCGACTACGACGACGCCCTGACATGGCTGGATCGCCACACCGAGCGCGACGCCGAGGTCCTCAGCATCAATCCGGAGGTCGATCTCCTGATTCCCGCCTACACGCACGACAAGGTCGAATTGGGATACTACTTATCGATCGTCTCGGATTACCCCCGAACCGATAATTTCCGCCGCTTGGCCGGCTCCCTCAAGGCACTGGGCGCCGATCCGTCGAAATATTTTCGCGGAGTCTTCCTCAGCACGCACAGCGAGGAGCAAAACGACGTCCTCAATGAGGGGCCCCGGCGAGGGCAAATCGAACGGCCGCTTTTGATCTGGCTCTACTTCCACATGCACGACCGCCCCAGGGAGGCCCGGTCGCTGTTCGAGGAGGCGGCGCGCCATCCCCTGCCGATCAAGCCCGACTACCTCTGGTTCGGCCGTTTCGAACGGGAATTCGCCCGCAAGGGCCCTCCCTCTTCCTGGGGCGGCTGGCGCGAGGTCTACCGCAACCCCTCCGTCACGATCTACCGCGCGACGAGTCCCTCTTGATATGTGCGGCATCTGCGGCATAGCCTTCTCGGACGGATCGAAGCCCGATCCCGAGCGCCTTCGCCAGGCGAACGCGCTGCTCGCCCATCGCGGCCCCGACGACGAAGGCTACTTCGAGGAAGGTCCGGCGGCCCTCGCCATGCGCCGGCTCGCGATCATCGATCTGGCGGGGGGACGCCAGCCGATTTCTTGGGAAAACGGCGCCTACTGGGTGGTCCTCAACGGCGAGATCTACAACTTCCAGGAACTGCGCTCGGAGCTGGAAGCCCGGGGGCGCCGCTTCCGGACCCGGTCCGACACGGAGACGCTGGTCGCCCTTTACGCCGAATATGGGGAGGCCTGCCTCCAGAAGCTTCGCGGGATGTTCGCCTTCGCGATCTGGGACGTCGGACGCCGCCGGCTCTTTCTCGCGCGCGATCGCGTCGGCAAGAAACCGCTCCTCTACGCCGAAGGCCCCCACTATCTTGCCTTCGCCTCGGAGCTGCGCTCGATTTTCGCCTTGGCCGACGTCCCACGAGACTTGGACGAGGAAGCTCTTGATCTTTATCTTTCCCTCCAGTACATCCCCTCCCCCAAGACGATCTACCGGAAAATCAGGAAGCTCGAACCGGGCTGCTATCTCGTCTACGACAACGGCCGCGTCGCGATCACGCGGTACTGGGACCTGCCGCTGGGCCGGCCGCCCGCCACCCGCGACCCCCGGGAGGCGATGGCGCTCATCCGCGAGAAGCTCGCGGAGTCGGTGAGGCTCCGGCTCATCTCGGATGTCCCGCTGGGCGCCTTTCTTTCCGGAGGGATCGACTCCTCGGTGGTCGTCGCCCTCATGAGCGAGCTGTCCTCAAAGCCCGTCAAGACTTTTTCGATCGGATTCGAGGAGGAGGCGTTCTCGGAGCTCCCTTTCGCCCGAGCCGTGGCCGAGCGCTACGGCTGCGAGCACACCGAGTTCATCGTCAAGCCCCAGATGGCCGAGATCCTGCCCCGATTGGCCTGGCATTATGGAGAGCCCTACGCCGACGCCTCGGCCTTGCCGTCCTACTACGTCTCGCGCGAGACCCGCAGGCATGTCACCGTGGCCTTGAACGGAGACGGCGGCGACGAGAATTTCGCGGGCTACGTCCGCTATTTCGCGATGAATCTCACCCGCTACTTCGACCTCCTGCCGCCGCCCGCGCGGCGCGCCCTCTCCGAGGCGGCGGGGATGCTCCCGGAGGCGGACGCCCCCTACGGCTTCTTCTGGAGGCTCAAACGATTTTTGCGCTCGACACTATCCTCGGATCTCCCCTCGCGGCACCTGCGCATGGTGTGCTACTTTCCGGAGGACGATAAAACCAGCCTTTACGATCCCGGCTTTCTCTCGCGCCTGGGCAAGGCGCGCGGCTCGGCCCTCGGGTATCTCGAGGCGGCCTTCGATCGCGCCCGCGGGGAAGATTTCGTCAACCGCCTCCTCTACGCCGATTTTAGGACCTACCTGCCGGAATGCCTCATGGTCAAGATGGATATCGCGAGCATGGCCAATTCCCTGGAGGCCCGCTCGCCTCTCCTCGACCACGAGTTCATCGATCTCGTCTACCGCCTGCCCGGGCGCTGGAAGCTTCGGGGGCTCAAGGGACACAAGTGGATCTTCAAGGAAGCCTTCAAGGACAAGCTCCCTCCCATGGTCTATCGCCGCGGCAAGATGGGCTTCGGCATTCCGCTTGGTCCTTGGTTTCGTGGGCCCCTGAAGGGATACTGGCAGGATCACGTCCTCTCTCCCGAGGCGCTCGGACGCGGCTATTTCCGGGCGGAGGCGCTCAGGAAGCTTTGGGCGGAGCACCAGGAGGGCCGGCGCGACCATGGCTACCGCCTCTGGTCGCTCTTGATGCTCGAGCTCTGGCACCGACACGCCTAGGGCCGCGAGGCCGGCCCTTGATCCATCAGCGACCTGTAGAGGGCGTCGTAGCGTTCGGCGATCCGCGTCAGGGAATAGCCGTCGAGCGCCCGCGCGCGGGCCGCGCTCCCCATCTCGCGCGCGAGCGACGGGCGCGCGAGGAATTTATGGATTTGCCGCTTCGCCCCCTCCTCGTCGTTCGGATCGAAAAGAAAGCCGGATTCGGCTTCCGCCACCGCCTCGGCCGTCCCCCCCACGCGGCTTGCGAGCGCCGCGAGCCCCGAGGCCATCGCCTCGAGAAGAGCGTTCGAGAGCCCCTCGGAAACGGAGGGCAGAATGAAGACGTCCCCGGCCGCGTAAGCCCGAGAGACGTCCGCGACCGGAGCAACGATGAAGACCTGGCTCGAAACGCCGAGCCGCACGGCCTCCCGCCTCAGAAGCGGAGCTTCGAAACCCTCTCCGAAAAAGGCCAGAAAAGACGAGGAGGGCCCGTGACGCGCGGCCTCCGCCCAGAGAGCCAGAAACCATAAGAGTCTTTTTTCCGGAGAAAACCTCCCGGTGTAGACGAAGCCGATGCCGGCCGCCGGGAAGCCGAAGCGGGACCTCGCCTCGGCCCTTTCCAGGTCCGTCGCCGGCCGGTAGCGCTCGGTATCGACGCCGTTGGGCACCACTTGAACGGAGAGCGCTCCCAGATGAGCCGTGATTTCCCCGGCGACCTCCTTGGCGACGGCCACGATCGGGGGCGCCAGGACGCGCAGCCCCCAGAGCTTCGCCCGCCCGGAAAGGCTCCCCCGCGATCCCGAGAGCTCCCCCACCCCGCGCCCCCCGCCCACCTTCACGAGGCAGGCCTTTCCCCTCAGCTTCGCGACGAGCGCGCAGACGAGAGCCGGCGAACCGGCCAGATGGGCGTGAATGACGTCGTAGCTCCAGGCCCGGCGCATCAAATAAAAGAAGAGAGACGCCATGAAGCTCACGGAATTGAGCAGGCCTTGTCCCAGGCACCACAGCCGGAGCACCGGAACCCCGTCGATGGAATCCTCCCGGTTCAAGCCCGGCAGCCGGCGCGTCAGGACCACGACCCGTTCCCCCCGGCGGATGAGCGCCCTGGAGAGTTCCCGCGCCTGCTTTTCAGCCCCCCCAACCGCCGGGTGAAAGCTCGCGCTCACCATCACGATCGAGGGAGCGCGCGCCATCAGGAAGCGCTTGTCATTCCCGTTTCATGCTTATAAAGTCGGCGATGGCGACCTCGGCCTTGAAGAGGAAGAAAAGCCCCAGGGCCGTCACCATGAGATATCCCGCCATATGCGTGACGAAGGCGTAGCCGAAGGCCTGGGTTGGAGAAGCGCCGCAGCGCATCGCGATGTTCTTGACCATCGCCTCGAAGGTCCCGAAGGCGCCCGGCACGGCCGGCAGCGCGGCTCCGGCGCCCGCCCAGGATAACACGAGGACGGCCCGAGGAAAGTCGATCATGTCGAGCCCCAGCGCCCGCGCGCTCACCCAATAGATGACGGCGTCGGAGGACCAGAGAAGAAAGCCGCACGCGATGATGCCCGCGGCAAGCCGCCCCCGCATCGCGAGCGCCCCGGCGGAAAGCTCGACGACGATCGCCTGAAGCTTGGGCCAGGAGGATAGGCGGCCCGAGATCACCCCCCCGGGCCCGAAGGCGCTTCTGAGGAGCACGAAAGCGGCCAAGCCCCCCCACAGGGCCACGGGCAGCCAAAGCGCGGCGCGCCGGGCCGCCTCCGGCAGAAAGCCGGGCAGAAGCCACGCCGCCGAGGAAAACAACGTCGCCAGCGACGCGACATCAAGGTAACGCTCGACAATCACCGTCGAGAAGACGCTCATGAAAGGCAGTTGAAGGCGCCGACCCGCCAGCGCCGTCCGAGCGAACTCCCCCAGCCTGAAAAAGAGGATGTTGTTGACGGCAAGCCCCATCGTCTCAAGGCCGAAGAGCTCCGCCACGGATGCCTTGGCGAGAGGCGCGAGCAAGAGCCGCCAGCGCGCCGCCCGCATCGCGAGATCCCACAGCCCGAGAAAGACAAGCAAGGGAATCCATCGCCAATCCATCCGCATCAACCACGGGACCAGCGCCTTGAAGTCGACCTTGCGCAGGGCGAGGGCGAGAAACGCCGCCGTGGTGACAAGGGATATGGCGACGGAAATGCGCGCTCGGGTCATGCCGCGGCCCCGCTCAAGGCGGCCTTCTTAAACCAGAGCAGCCACGCCGCGAGTCCCGCGAGGACCGCGGCCGCCCATCCGGTCGGTGCGAACTCCAGGAGGATCTCGAAGCTCCCTCCGGGCGGCAAGCCCGCGGGCCTTTCGATCCGAGAGAGATATCCCAGCCAGGGCCGCAGCGCAAGCTCGCCCCCGGCCGCATAGGCTCGCCATCCGGGATAGAAAGGCTGGGACAGATCAAGCGCCTCGGCGGAGGCGGGCCACCGCCCGGTGATTCTCCAGATCTCGGGCGTCTCGACGGCGACCACGGGGGGAGCCGCGCCCTCTCCAAAGCGCGCGAGGGTTCCACGAACGCCGGCGCGGACGGGCCGCCCCCCGCTCGGGATCACGAAGCGCAGGCCGAGGTCGCGCATGCGGCTCGTCGAGGCGTTGCGCAGGTAGGTCCGGCTCTGATCCGCGGCGGCGCGGCCCTCGCTCGCGGCGACGTATTCCGGGTAGCCGCGCAGGTAGGTCGGCGCGTAGCCGTTGACGTTCATCGCCCGGTAAAGCATCGTCTTGTCCTGGTTGGCGAGGCCGGGGTCGGTCAGCACCCGGAAAGGGCGGCCGCCGACGAGGGCGGCCAGATCGGGATTGATCCTCAGGAACCGTTCCCCATCCTGGGCCCGCAGGTAGCCCCGATCCCAAGTCCAGAGGAAGCCCAGGGAAAGAATGGCCGCGGCAAGGGCCGCTCGCGGCCAGGACTTCGCGAGCCGAGGCCCCGCCTCCGAGAGCCCCGCGAGGGACAGCCACCACCATCCCCAGAGGCTCAGGACCAGGCAGCGCGCAGATCG
>DAHVWT010000039.1 GCA_027327915.1 Elusimicrobiota bacterium | reverse complement strand
GACATTGACTCCGCGGCGGAAGGCCGCGAGCAGGGCCTGGGAAACGTTCGGGAGGTCCAGTTCGTAGAGAGCCGCCTGGATGGAATTTTGGGCGCCGTTGATCTCGCCGACGATCGCCTCCGAGAGGTCGGAACCCTGCCCCGTGAAAAGATTTTTCGCCCCCGAAGCCGCGGGAGCCGTCGGCCGTGCGGTCGCCGCCACCCTCGACTTCAGGCCCGGCACGGAGGAGGCAGTTCGGAGATTCCCGGCGGCCGGAAGCCTCATTTGTCCCGAGGCCATCCCCTCAAGATAATCCAGCCCCGATCCGCCCCAGTCTCCCGCCATCGAGCACATCGAGCGCGAGGAAGGCCCCGCCACCACGAGCGCTGCCGCCGCTATAAAGGAAACGCTCCAAAATCGGGAAATAGCCCTCGTTATTTTCATACGACTACGATAAGCTGCCCCGAGCCTGTCCCCAAGGGACCAAAGGCCCAGGCCCCAGGGGCCAAAGGTCCTACCCCGACCAAGGTATGACGGCTTCCGCTCATCTCGTGGCGGCTGGGGATGAAAATGCCATAATGGAGTCAATGGCGCGCATTCTCATCGTTGACGACGATTTCGAGATCGTCTCCCTCCTCGACGAGATTCTCACGAAAGACGGCCACCAAGTGGACACGGCCTTCGAGGCCGTCGAGGGGATGGAGAAGGCTCGAAGCCTCAAGCCCGAGCTCGTCATCCTCGACTTTCACATGCCGGGCGCCAACGGGGCCCATCTCTTCGAGTCGCTGCGGCGCAACCAGTCCGGAGCGCCCATTCCCGTCCTCTTCATCAGCGGCGAAGCCTCGCCGGAGGACATCCTCCACCAGATCGCGGACCCCGAGCATTCGCGCTTTCTCCCCAAACCCCTCAAGCTCGATGAATTCCGCGCGACGGTAAGGGAACTCCTCGAATCGAATCGCATCAAGTGACATGGGCCGACTGATTCTCATCCGCCACGGCCAATCGCAGTGGAACCTGGAGAACCGCTTCACGGGCTGGATCGACATCCCGCTTTCCCCGAATGGAGAAGAGGAGGCCCGGCGCGCGGGGAGGCTCCTCAAGGATTTCAAGATCGACCGCGCCTTCACCTCGGCCCTCATCCGCGCCCATCAGACCCTGGATATCATTCTCAAGGAAATCCATCAGACCGAGGTCCCGATCAAGAAGGACCCGGCTCTCAACGAGCGCCACTACGGGGAACTCCAAGGCCTCAACAAAGCGGACACGGCCAAGCGCTACGGCGACGAGCAGGTGCGCCTTTGGCGCCGCTCCTACGACGTGCGCCCGCCTGGAGGCGAGAGCTTGAAGGACACGGCCGCTCGGACGCTCCCTTATTTCACGTCGCGGATACTGCCCGAGGCGGCCAAGGCCGGCCGCACGGTGCTTGTCTGCGCGCACGGCAACTCCCTGCGCTCCATCGTGATGAGCCTCGACCGGCTCTCTCCCGAGCAGATCATGAACGTCGAGATCCCGACCGGCGAGCCCATCGTCTACGAGATTTCGCCCGAGGGCCGCGCCGTCGACAAGCGCGTTCTGACCCCCCAGCCCGCCAAGCCCTGAGCGTCAGTGCCGGAAGTGCCGCAGGCCCGTAAAAACGAGGGCCAACCCGCGTTCGTCGGCGGTTTCGATCGCATCCTTGTCGTCGGCGGAGCCGCCCGGCTCCATGATCGCGGCGACGCCCGCGCGCGCGGCCTCGAGCACGTGTTCGGCCGAGAGCGGCCCATCCGAGGCCATGACGACCGGAAGTTCCCCCGTGATGATGGGGTGGCGCTCCTGGCTTTTCAATAAAGCGAGCCGGATCGCGTCCAGGCGCGAGGTCTGCCCCGAGCCGATGCCGATCGTGGCGCCCCCGCGGCAGACGACCGCGGCGTGGGTTTTCCCGAATTTGGCCGCGTGCCAGGCGATCCTCATCGACTTCATCTCCTGGTCCGTCGGCTGGCGCCGGGACGCGACGCGCGTCGAAGCGCCGAAGACCTGATTGTCCCGATCCTGGAGGAGCACGCCGCCCGCCACGCTCGCCAGATCGATCTCGTGGGCCGCGATCAAGGTCGACGGAAGGGTCACCAGGCGCGCGTCCTTTTTGGTCTTGAGGATCGCGAGGGCCTTGGGCGAGAATTGCGGCGCCGCGACAAGAGACACGAACTGCTCGGCCAGGATCTTCGCCGTGTCCTCGTCGAGTTCCCGGTTGACGGCGGCCGTTCCCTGGCTCGCGCCGCGGGGATCCGACCTCCAGGCTAGGTAGGCCGCCTCGGAGAGCTTCTCGGAGGATGCGAACCCCACCGGGATGCCGAACTTGACGACCGCGCAGGACGGCTCCGCGATCTCGGTCGCGAGCTCCCAGGCGGCGTGGAGGTCCAGGAAGTGGTTGTAGGAGAGGGCTCGTCCCGCGACGAGATTCGCGGCGTTCACCCCCCAGGGCCGCGCGCCGCTCAAGGTGTAGAGGGCCCCCTGCTGGTGGGGGTTCTCGCCGTAGGCGAACTCCTGGGTCTTCTTGAGAGCGACGATGAATTCCTCGGGGAGCGGCATTTCCTCCCCTGAGAAATATTGCGCGACCGTCGCGTCGTAATAGGCGCCATAGTGGAAGGCCTTGGCGGCGAGGGCCTTTCTTTTCTCGAGGCTCAGGGGCGCGCCTGATTTCTTGAGCGACTCGGCGGCGGAGATGTAGTCGCCGGGATCGGAAAGGACGATGACGTGCCTGAAGTTCCTGGCCGCCAGGCGCAGGATCGTCGATCCCGCGACGTCGACGTAGTCGAAGATCTCGGCCTCCCCGACGTTGGGCTCGGCCAAGGCCTCGGCCAGGGGATAAAGGTTCACGGCGACGAGGTCGATCGAGACGCCGTGGCGCCTCTCGATTTCGTGCATGGCCGAGGGGTTGTCCCGGTCGGCCGCTATCCCCGCGAGGAGCTTGGGGTGCAAAAGGCCCAACGGCCCCTCCAGGACGTTGGGACCCCCGATCCACGTCCGGGCGTCCTCGGCCTCGAGTTCCGCCTGGCGAAGCGCCGAAAGCGTCGCGCCGGCCGAGAGAATCTTGAACCCCGCCTCCTTCAAGGCGTACGCGAAATCGACGATGCCCGTTTTGTCGACGACATTGAGGAAGGCCCAGCGCTCGGGAGAGGAACTCACTTCGCCAGCTCCAAGAATTCCTTTTCTCCGAGGACCGGGACGCCGAGAGCCTTGGCGCGGTCGAGCTTGGAGCCGGGGTCCTCTCCGGCGACGACATAGGACGTCTTCCTCGAGACGGAAGCAACCGCCTTCGCCCCCAGGGTTTTCACCCGCGACTCGGCCTCCTCGCGCGACAGGCTCCGAAGACCGCCCGTGAAGACGAAGGTCTTCCCGGCGAGGGGTTTGGCCCCCGCGGGGCGCCTCATGCGCTTAAAATCGAGGCCCGCGGCCTTGAGCCTTGGGACCAGGGAGAGGACGCCCGGGGCGCGGAAGTAGTCGACGGCGGCGCGGGACATGACGTCGCCGATCTCGGGAATCGAAGCCAAATCCTCGGGCTTCGCCCGCGCCAGCTCCTCCAAACTTAAATGCTCGGCCAGGATTCCCGCCGCTTTCTCCCCGACATGAGGGATGCCCAAGGCAAAAAGGAGGCGGGCGAGGGGGCGCGACTTGCTTTCCGCGATCTCCCCCACGAGATTTCGAGCTTTCTTGTCCTTAAACAGCGGGATTTCGAGGAGGTCGCCGATGGAAAGGCCGTAGATATCGGCGGCGTCCTTGACGCGGCCGGAGTCGACCAGGCCGTCGACAACCGCCTCCCCCAAGCCCCGGATGTCCATGCCGGGGCGGGAAGCGAAATGGAGGAGCCGCCGCTTGAGCTGCGCCGGACAGGCCGGGTTGTCGCAACGAAGCGCCACGAAGCCCTCCTCGCGGGACAGGGGCCCGCCGCAGGAGGGGCAGGACTTGGGCTCGACGATCGGGCGCTCCGAGCCGGTTCTCTCCTCCTTCGCCGTCCCCACGACGTGCGGGATCACCTCTCCCGCGCGCTCAAGCCACACCGTGTCCCCGATCTTGAGGCCGAGGCGCCGGATCTCGTCGAAATTATGGAGCGTCGCCGAGCTCACCGTCACCCCCGAGCAGAAAACGGGCTTGAGCTTCGCGACCGGGGTCACGACCCCGCTGCGGCCCACCGAAAACTCGACGTCAAGGAGCTTCGTCTTGACCGCCTCGGCCGGATATTTGACCGCGAGGGCGCATCGGGGGCTCTGCGCGGTCTCGCCAAGCTCCGCGCGGAGCTTGAAGGAGTCCACCTTGACGACGATGCCGTCCGCCGCGTAGCCGAGCTTCGGCAAAATCCTCGTCTTGAAGTCCCGGTACACGGCCGCCGCCTCCTCGATCGTCGAGGCCCCCCAGACGGGCTCCGGCACCGCGAGGCCCATCGACTCCAAGCGCCGCAGGAAATCCCGCTGGGTCTCCGGCACTCCCGCGCCCCGCCGGGCCGACACATCTCCCGAGGGCCCGGAGGGCGCTCGGCCCTCGGCCTGGACCGCGCCCCGCCAGATCCCGTAGGAATGGGCGAAGAAGCGCAGCCGGCGGCGGGCGGTGACCGCGGGATCCTTCTGCCGCAGGGATCCCGCCGCGCAGTTGCGGGCGTTGACGAAGGGCTCGTCGCCCGCGGCCGCCGCCTCGGCGTTGATCCTCTCGAAATCCTCGACGCGCAGGAAGATCTCGCCCCGGACCTCCAGAACCTCCGGGAAGCCGGCCTTGAGGCGCTTGGGGACGGATTTTATCGCGAGCACGTTCGCCGTCACATCCTCGCCGGTCTCGCCGTCCCCGCGGGTCGCGGCGGCGACGAGAACCCCCTTCTCGAAGGTCAGCGCGCAGGAGAGGCCGTCGATCTTGGGCTCGATGAGATAATGAATCGGAACCTCGCGCCTTAAAAAGCGCCGGAGCCTCTCTTCCCATTCCCGCAGTTCCGCCTCCGAAAAAGCATTGTCGAGGGAGAGCATCGCGACCGCGTGACGCACGGGCTTGAAGGCCGCGCTGGGCCGCCCCCCCACCCTCTGGGTCGGCGATTCGGGGGCGCGGGACTCGGGATATTTCTCCTCGAGAGCCTTGAGCTTCGCCAGGAGGCCGTCGTAGGCGCTGTCGGGAACCGCCGGCTTGTCCTCCTCGTAATAAAGCTTGTCAAGCCGGAGGATCTCGCGCCTAAGTTTTTCGATTTCCTCGCGGATCTTCCTCGGGATCATGCTCCATCGTCCTGATTTTGTCCAGGATGCCGTTGATGAACTTGGTCGACTCCTCGGTCGAGTATTTGCGCGCGATCTCGATCGCCTCGTTGATCGCGGAGGCCTTGGGGGCGTCCCCGTAGAGGAGTTCGTAGGCGGCCAGGCGCAGGATGTTCCGGTCGACGACGGCCATGCGATCGAGCTCCCAATTCTTGGCCGCGGCCGAGATCGCGCGGCCGATTTCCCGGCTCTTCTCGACCGCGCCGAGGACGAGGGCCTCGGCGAACTCGGCTTTCGCCTCCTCCTCCCCGGCCCGCTTGCCGACGGCCTTCTCGGCTCGGACGGCTCTCAAAGCCTGCTGCGCCGGAAGACCGGAGGAGTCCATCAGATAAAGGGTCTTGAGCGCCCATTCGCGCGCCTCCCGCCGCTTACCCATTCCGCCGTCCGCCTCCCCGCCGCGAGCGGGTGGCGGGGCGGGCCGCCGCCGCGAGCATGTCAAGAGCGCTCTCGGCGGCCTCCCGGCCCCGATCAAGGCTTCCCCGGGTGCGCGCCATGGCCTGTTGGACGTTGTCCACGGTGATGACGCCCAGGAACACGGGGACGCGCGTCTTAAGACCGACCTCCTGGAGAGCGGAGAAGACCGCGCTCGACAAATACCGGTTCTGCGGCGTCTCGCCCTGGATGATGGCGCCAAGGCAGATCACCGCCCGGCATCGCCCCGACAAAGCCTCTTCCTGGGCGGCCCAGGGAATCTCCCAGCTTCCGGGCACGCGCACGACGCGCACGCGCGCGGGCGGAATGCCCCCCGCCTCCAAGGCTCCAAGACAGCTGGCCAGGAGCCGCGAGGTGACCTTTTCGTTGAAGCGCGAGCAAACGACCGACAAGGACTGGCGAAAAACGGCGGACGGGAAACGGGAAACGGAACGGCGGCGCCGTCTCGTCGGCCCTTTGCCGTTTTCCGCCATCAGGGCAGGGCCTCCTCGGCGAGCCAGTGCCCGAGCTTGCGGCGCTTGGTCTCGAGATAGCGCTTCGAATGCGGCGTGGCCGGCATGGCGATGGGGACGCGTTCGACCACCTTGAGCCCGTAGCCCTCGATGCCGACGATTTTGCGCGGGTTGTTGGTGAGGACGCGGATGGTCGAGAGCCCGATGTCCGACAGGATTTGGGCGCCGATGCCGTATTCGCGAAGGTCGGGCTTAAAGCCCAGGGCGAGATTCGCCTCGACGGTGTCCAAGCCTCGGTCTTGAAGGGCGTAGGCCCGCAGCTTGTTGAGGAGCCCGATCCCGCGCCCCTCCTGGAACAGATAGAGCAGCACCCCCCGGCGGGCCTCGGAGAGCTGTTTTAAGGCGGCGGCGAGCTGCTGGCCGCAATCGCAGCGCGCGGAGAACAGGACGTCTCCCGTCATGCAGGAGCTGTGCACGCGCACGAGGACGTTCTTGGCCCCCGCCACGTCTCCCTTGACGAGCGCCAAGTGCTGCTTTCCGGAAAGGATCTCCTGGTAGAGATGGATCGTGAACTCCCCGAAATGGGTGGGGAAGCGCGCCGAAGCCATGCGATCGACAAGCCGTTCCTTCGAGAGCCGGTAGCTGATGAGGTCGCGGATCGTGACGATCTTGAGCCCATGCTCGCGCGCAAGCCTCCAAAGCTCCGGAACCCTGGCCATGCGGCCGGATTTTCCCAATATCTCGCAGATCACGCCGGCGGGCCGGAGCCCCGCCAGGCGCGCCAGATCCACCGCGGCCTCGGTGTGCCCCGCCCGGACAAGCACGCCGCCCTCCCGGCTTCTCAGGGGAAAGATGTGCCCGGGTCGGATGAGATCGTCGGGCTTTGTCCTGGGATCGAGAAGGGCCTTGATCGTCGCGGCGCGGTCGTGGGCCGAGATGCCGGTGGTCGTCTGGCGTCGGGCGTCGACCGAGACGGCGAAGGCGGTGTCGCGGCCGGCCGCCGAGGAACTCGTGAGGGAAGGGTCGACCATGGCGTGCAGGCGCAGCTCGTCGAGCCTTTCCGGCCGCATGGGAACGCAGATGAGGCCCCGGCCGTGACGGGCCATGAAGTTGACGGCTTTCTCGTCGGCTTTCTCGGCCGCGATCACGAAGTCGCCCTCGTTCTCGCGCGAGGGGTCGTCCACGACGATCACCATGCGCCCGCGGCGAATTTCGCGGATCGCGGACTCGATCGTGTCGAACTTAGGCACGAATTTGCCCCCGGCTCTCGAGGATCGACAAAACATACCGGCCGATGAGATCGGCTTCGAGATTCACCCTCTGCCCGGCGCGCCGCGCTCCCAGATTGGTCGCCGATAGGGTCTCGGGGATGAGCGCCGCCTCGAAAAAACCGTCCCACGCGGCGCTGACCGTCAGGCTGACGCCGTCGACCGCGACCGAGCCCTTCTCCGCGACCAAGCCGCGAAGGGCGTCCGGAAGGCCCACGCGCAGCCGGGCGAATCCGCCGCGAAGGCGCTCGATCTCCAAAATCGGCGCGCAGGCGTCGATGTGCCCGCTCACGAGATGCCCCCCGAGGCGGTCCCCGAGCTTGAGCGGAAGCTCGCCATTGACGCTCTCGCCCCTCGCGAGATCGCCGAGGTTCGTCCTTGAAAAGGTCTCCGCGCTCACGTCGAAGACGAGAAGGCCCGCGCGCTTGCGCGCGACGGTGAGGCAGACGCCGTTGACGGCGTAGCTCGATCCGATCTTAAGCCGCCCAGCCGCCCTCCCGGCCGAGAGAGCGATCGAACGGAAGTCCACCGACGCGACGCGAGCGGTATGCGTGATAAGGCCCGTGAACATGGCGATCTTCCGGACAGATTCTATGAATTTCCCGTTAAAGGCCCCAAGGCGAGGCACAGCCAGCCCGCCAATAAAAGGAGGCCCCCCACGGGCGTCACGGCGCCCCAGGCCCTGATACCGCTCAAGGCCAGGATGTAGAGGCTCCCGGAGAAAATCGCGATGCCGGCCGCGAAAAACCATCCCGCCGCTCGCGTCCAGGCGCCGGGATATTGAACGCAGGCCCAAGCCGCCGCGAGAAGCACCAAGGCGTGCATCAGTTGGTAGCGGCTCGCCGTCTCGAAAACGGCGAGGGATTCGGGGGCGATCCTCCCTTTGAGAGCGTGCGCCCCGAAGGCCCCGGCGGCGACCCCTAGAAGCCCGAATAGGGAGCCCAGGGCGAAAAACATCCTATCAAGCGCCGGCATGGGTAGAGTATACCGATCTTTCGGGCGGGACTTTGGGCCCATGGAAGAAGGGTCCCAGGGACCCTGGCCGCCGCTGGACTTCCGGCATAAAATAAATCCGCGTGTGATGACCATAAAAAAGCGAATTCCCGATCCAATCCCGACCTTCTTTGCTCTCATCGTGGCGGCCTCGTGGCTGCCGGGAAGCCCTACGGCTCGCGCCGACGCATGGGAGGCCCTCAAGGCTCCCGCTGGCCGGGATTTCGGCGAAAATATCGGGCTCACCAGCCTCCAGGACAAGCCCGACATCTCCCTCTCAAGCCGGATTCGAGCCGCGGCCAAGCCGGCGGCCGGCCTGACGTCGGCCCCGGCATCCCGCGAGGCCGCGGCGGCGCCGCCGCCCTCGCCCAAGGCCCTCGGCGCGAAACCTTCGCCCGACTCCGTGCGCGGCGTCTTTGTCCGGTTCTCTCATTGGCTCGACAAGGTCGACGACAAGCTCGGCAAGGTCGGGCACATCACCGGCATCCGCTATCTGATCAACCACCATCCTCTCTTTATGGGAGGCGCCCTCACCGTCGCGGCAATCGGTCTTGGAGCGCTCGTCGGCGGCCCTATCGGGGTTGTTGTCGGCGCCACAAGCATGATCGGATATGTCGCGGGCATCCTGGAAGGGGGCTGGTCGCCGCACACGAACGCGGCGCCGGCGAGCAATTCCCCGTCTCCCGATCCGTCGAATCAGCCATGACTTGCCCGAAACGCCTCCTCTAGGACCAAAGGTCCCAAGTAGTAGGCGCTCCTTTAGGCCCAGGCGCAAGCCGCGCGGATCCGTTAATCTCGTCTCATGAAAAAATCCACCGCGTTCTGGATGCTCCTGGCTCTGCCGTTTTTCTCCTCGCTCAACGTCCCGCGCGCCGAGCCCATCTACGGCGACGACGACCGCGAGGACGTCTATGCCGCCGACGCGAGTCTCCAGGAACTCGCCTCCTCAACGGTGCTTCTGACGAAGAAGGAGTATCTCGTCGATTCCGGCCATGGCGGCTACAACGCCAAGGGAGTCCACTACACGGGGGTCGGCACGTCCGAGGTCGCCGGGGCGCCGGGCGATTCGGGCGAACTGCCTTTGAAGCCGGACACTCGGTTTTACAACCAGGTGGAGACCGGGTTTTGCTCCGGAGCCTTGATCGCTCCCGACCTCATCTTGACGGCCGGCCATTGCTTGAAGGATGCGCGGCCCCAGGAGATCGCGGCCGTGTTCGACTTCTCGATGGCGGGGCAAGAGAAACTGAAGTCCTACCCTTTTCCTCGCGCCAACGTGTATATGGGACTGAAATCCATCAGCATTAATGATGCTTATGCCGACTGGGGGATTTTGCAGCTCGATCGCCCGGTCGCGGGCCGCAAAACCCTGAAGCTGGGCTTGGAAGGATCGCTTCAGCCGGGCATGGACGTCCTGACCATCGGCCACCCGGACGCCCTGCCCACGAAAATCGCGGGGCCCGCCGCCGTCACCGATATCGGGCGTTGGACCTTCGGCGCGAATCTCGACATTTTCCATGGAAATTCCGGCGGGGCGGTTTTTGACGCCCGGACGCGCGAGATCGTCGGCATCGCCGTGACGGAGCCCGCGCCCGGACGGGATTATCAACCCTCCGCCGACGGGAAAACGGCCGCAATCATCCGGTGGCCGAAGAACCACGGGAACGTCCCCGAGGCCCATCCGCGCGTCGAGCGCATCGAAGTGGTGCTTCCGTACCTCGCGAAGTATTTCCCGGAACAGTACGCCTCGATGGCTAGCGGTTCGCGGGAACCGGCCAAAGACTAGCCCGGATCAGGAAGTCGGGACCCGACTTCCGAAGCGCCGGCTTCTGGAGGACAAGCGCGTCGCTCATCCGCCGCGCGCCGCCCAGGAGCTTGGGAGCGATGAAGACGCGGACCTCGTCGGCCAGGCCAGCCTCCAAAAAAGACCGCCAGACCGCGGGACCCCCCTCGACCAGCGCCGAACGGATGCGCCGCCGGCCCAGCTCCCGCAGGGCCGCCCTCAAATCGACGCCCCCGCGCCCCTTGGGAAGCGCGATCACCTCCGCGCCGGGGAGACGCCCGGGCTTGGAGCTTAAAATCCAGGTCGGCGCCCGGCCGTCCAAGACCCGCGCGCGGCGGGGAGTCCTCAGCCGCGAATCAAGCACGACGCGCACGGGATTGCGGCCCATCCCGCGGCTGGCGAGCTTGGGGTCGTCCGCGAGCACGGTGCCGATCCCGACCAGCACCGCGTCCGACTCGGCGCGCCACCGGCCGACCAGCTTTCGCGAGGCCCCGGAGGTGATCCAGCGCGACTCGCCGGAGAGGGAGGCCGCCCGGCCGTCCAAGCTCAGCGCCATTTTAAGAATGATCCGCGGCCGCCTCGAGGCGGGCCGCCTCATGCGCTCTAAAAAATCGGCGTTCAGCGCGCGGCCCTCCCGTTCGAGAACGCCGGAGACCACCTCGATGCCCCGGGCGCTCATCAGGCGCCTGCCGCGCCCCGCGACGAAAGGGTTCGGGTCCCCCGCGGCGTAGACCACGCGCGCGACTCCGGCGTCGGCCAGGGCCTGGGCGCAGGAGGGCGTTTTCTTTCCGGGAAACAAGACGCAGGGCTCGAGGGCCACGTAGGCCGTGGCGCCGCGCGCCCGCGGACCGGCAAGCTTAAGGGCCTCGGCCTCCGCGTGGGGCAGGCCGTAGCCGCGATGCCAGCCGGAGGCGATCAAGCGCCCGTCCCTCACGAGGGCGCAGCCCGCCATGGGGTTCGGGAAGACGCGCCGGCGCCCGCGAGCGGCGAGCTTGAGCGCCAAGCGCATCCAGCGGATGTCGTCGCCTTTCATCTCTTGGGCTTCTCGAAAACCGCCATATATCCCAACAGCTTGGAGCGGCCCCAGACGAACTCGAAATCCTCCGGCACGACGCCCGTTCGAAGGAGCCGCCAGAACGCCCCGTGAAAGACACGAGGGCGGGCGCCGCGCATCTCGGCCAGCGCGAGCCCGGCGCTCGCGCCGTGCGCCGCCAATTCACGGGGCTTGATGAGAAGCGGGTAGACATGCATGCGCGGCGGGGTATTCCGCACAAAGCGCTCGATCCCCTTGATGCCGATGAGCCAGGAAACGGGGTTGCGGCTGATTGTATACGCGAAAAAAAGCCCCCCGGGCCTCAGGAGCCTGGCCGCCTCGCGGACCGCCGCCGCGGGGTCCTCGACGTGCTCCAAAAAATCCATCGCGCACACCGCGTCGAAGCTCGCCGCGGGAAATGGCGGCTTGAGCGCATCCCCCTTGGCGTAGCGGACACTCGCGGTCTTGTCCCGGCCCCGGGCGACGGCGAGGCTCTTGGGGGAGCGGTCGATCCCGGCCACGCGGTGGCCGGCCAGGGCCAGGGCGTTCGCCAGGAGTCCCGCGCCGCAGCCCATGTCGAGGATATCCTTCCCGCCGGGCCCGAGCCTTTTGCCGATCTCCTCCGCGACCCAGGAGTTTCTCAGCCTGGATTCCGCCCGCAGGATGGCGACGGGATGATCGCGGCGTTCGTGCCACCCTTCCCCCAACTCGTCGTAGAAGTCGTTGTTGACGGGCTCGTCTCCCCGTCGGTCCTTGGCCGCCGCGAAACGCCAATAGGCATATTGATAAGCCCCGAAGGCGAAAACGGCCCCCGCGAAACCGCGCAGCAGGAACTCGTTTTCACGGCCGCCGAGGAACCACAAGACGCCGATCGCGACGAGAGCGAGCGGATGCAGCATGAAAAGGAAGGCGTGGCAGACATGTTCCGCGGCCGCGCAGAGCCGGGCGTGGACCGGCTCGTCCTTCACGATCAGCAGCGAGGAGAATGCGGCGAGCGCGGCGAAAGCCTTCAAGGCCCCGCGCGAAAACGGAAGCAGGGCCGCGATCAAGACGGGAAGGAGGTAGGCGGCCGTGTCGAGGGGATGGCCCCGTCTCTCCCACAGGGGAAGGCCCCGGCGGCGATGGAAGTGGAATTCGTCCGTCAGGATGGCCGCCGCTTGAAGTCCCAGCGGGACGCCGAGGATGAAGGTGGAAGGCCGCATCATGGAGAGCGCCGATTATATATAATCGGCTCGTGCCGACCGCTCCCGATCCCTCCCGCGACGATTGGAGCGCCGAGGACTCCGCGTCCCTTTATAACCTGAAGGGCTGGAGCGGCAAGTACTTCGGCGTCGCCGAAAACGGCCATCTCGTCGCCCAAACCCGCCGCGGCGTCGAGGGCGCGATCGACGTGAAGCGCGTCGTGGACGAGGCCGTGGCGCGAGGCGTCAAACTCCCGCTCCTCATCCGCTTCCAGGACATCCTGCGCCACCGCGTGGATCTCCTCAACGAGTCCTTCGCGAAGGCGATCTCACAGAGCCAATACAAGGGAAAATTCCTCGGGGTCTATCCCATCAAGGTCAACCAGCTCCGGGAGGTGGTGGAGGAGATCGCCTCCGCGGGGGAGCCGTACCGCTTCGGCCTCGAGGCGGGCTCGAAGGGCGAGCTCATGGCGGTGCTGGCGATGAACACGAGCGACTCCCTCACGATCGTCAACGGCTACAAGGACGAGTCGATGATCCGCCTCGCCCTGCTGGGCCTCAAGCTCGGCCGCCGCGTCATCGTCGTGGTCGAGAAGCCCCAGGAATTGGGGATGCTCCTGCGGCTGGCCCGCGAGGAGGGCGTCAAGCCCTTGATCGGCCTGCGCGCCAAGCTCCAGACCCAAGGCACGGGCAAGTGGAAATACTCGGCCGGCCACTCGGCCAAATTCGGCCTGACGACCCCGGAGATTCTCGCGGCCTTGGAGGAGCTCCGGGCCGCCTCCGCCCTCGATGCCGTCCGGCTCCTCCACTTCCACATCGGATCGCAAGTCACCGACATCCAGGCGATCAAGGACGCCGTCAAGGAGGCCGCCAGAATCTACGCGAAGCTGCGCCGGAAAGGCCTTCCCCTCGATTTCCTCGACTGCGGCGGCGGGCTCGGCGTCGATTACGACGGCACCCACACGACCTCCGACGCCTCGACGAACTACACGCTCAAGGAGTACGCCGCGAGCGTCGTCCAGACCGTGCAGGAAGTCTGCCGGCAGGAGAAAGTCCCGGAGCCCGATCTCGTCACCGAGTCCGGCAGATCCCTCACGGCCCATCACTCCGTCGTCGTCGTCAACGCCTTCGGCGCCGTCGCGGGAACCTGCGGCTTTCCTTTTCGGGAGACCCCCGACGAGGCCGAGGGGGTTCAGGCGATCCGCAAGCTCATCCGCGATCTCAACGCGAAAAACCTCGCCCCGTCCTACCATGAGGCGGCCGGCCGTCTTTCGGAGGCGGAGACTCTCTTCAAGCTGGGCTTCCTGTCCCTCGAGGACAAGGCCAAGGCCGAGGCCCTCTGGGGCGAGTTCATCGAAAAGCTGGGGGCGTTGGCCCCCGATTCGAGAAACACGCCCGAGGAGGTCGCCGCGGCGGTCCAATCCTTGCGGGACCAATACCTGTGCAACTTTTCCTTGTTCCAGTCCCTGCCCGACTCCTGGGCGATCGGCCAGGTCTTCCCCATCATTCCGATCCACCGCCTGGAGGAACGGCCCTCCAAGCGCGCGGCGTTGATCGACATCACCTGCGACTCGGACGGCAAGATCACGCGCTTCGCCTGCGCCAAGAAGGCGGGCGGGGGCCTTCCCCTCCACGACCTCAAGCCCGGCGAGCCTTATTATCTGGGCATCTTCCTCGTGGGCGCCTACCAGGCGACCATGGGCGACATCCACAACCTTTTCGGCCGCGTCAGCGAAGTCCACGTCTTCTCGGACCGCAGCGTCCCCGGCGGCTACTATTTCGACAAGATCATCCCCGGGCAGACCGTCCGCCAGGTCCTCTCCGAGGTCCAGTACAGCGACGTCGAGCTCGTCGGCAAGGTCCGCGCCGCGGTCGACGCCCGCGTGCGCGCCGGCCAACTCAAGCCCAGCGAGGGCGCCGAACTCATGAGCCGCTACGAGGCGGTCATGGACGAATACCCCTATTTCGACCCCGGGGGGCCGGCCGCCAAGCGCCGCGCGGGAGACGCGAAGGGCGCCCCGTCCGTCGCCGCCGCCAAACCCTGATGTCCGACGGCTACGACGCGATCGTCGTCGGGGCCGGGCCGGCGGGAGTCTCCGCCGCGATCACGATGGCGCGCGCGGGGCTCAAGGTGCTGGTTCTCGAGCGCGGGGAATACCCCGGGGCCAAGAACGTCCAGGGGGCCGTCCTCTACTCGCGCATGCTCCACGAGATCATCCCCGAGTTCTGGAAGGATTCCCAGGCGCCCGTCGAGCGCCCGGTCGTCGAGCAGAGGATGTGCGTCACGACCGAGGACTCCTGGATCACGGTCGGCTACAAATCGCTCAAGTTCCTCGAGGGCGTCCCCAACTGCTTCACGATCATCCGGGTCCGCTTCGACCAATGGTACGCGAAGAAGGCCGAGGAGGCCGGGGCCGAGCTCTTCGCGGGCGTCCTGGTCCAGGACCTCATCAAGAAGGACGGCCGCGTCGTCGGCATCAAGACCTCGGACGGCGACGAGCTGTTGGGCTCCTGCGTCATCGCCGCGGACGGGGTCAACTCGATCATCGCCCAGAAAGCCGGGATCCGGCGGGAATTGAAGCCCAGCGAGGTCGCCCTGGGCGCCAAGGAAGTCATCGCCCTTCCGCCCTCCGTCATCGAGGACCGCTTCCAATTGAACCCCGGCGAGGGCTCGACGATGGAGATGTTCGGCTCGGCCACCTTGGGCATGCTGGGCTACGTCTTTCTCTACACCAACAAGGAGAGCGTCTCCCTGGGGGTCGGCTGCAAGCTCTCCGACTACCAGAAAAAAGGCCTGCGCCCCTCCGATCATCTGGAGATCGTCAAGAAGCATCCCTTGATCGCCAAACTCATCGCGGGGGGAAAGACGCTCGAGTATTCCGCGCATCTCATCCCCGAGGGGGGGCTCCCCTCCATGCCGCCCCTGGTCTCGGACGGGCTCTTGATCGCCGGGGACGCGGCCCAGATGACCAATCCCGCCTACCGGGAAGGCTCCAATCTCGCGATGAGCTCCGGCAAGCTCGCGGGCGAGGCGGTGATCGAGGCGAAAAAGAAGAACGATTTTTCCAAGGCGGGGCTCGCCTCCTACGAGGAGAAGCTCAAGGCGAGCTACGTCCTGCAGGACCTGGAGGAGGTGAGCGGGCTCGAGGAGGCGGTCGAGAGGAGCCCCGGATTCCTCGAGTTCTACCCCAAGCTCGCGACAAGCCTGGCGCATTTAAGGTTCTCGGCCGACGGCCGGCCCAAGAAAACGCATCTCAAGGAGGCGCTGGCGCTCCTGCGGCGGCGGGGCTTGCTGCGCATCGCCAGGGACCTCTGGCCGCTCAGGAAGGTGGCGCTATGAGCGAGAAGCCCCCCTCCCTTCCCCCCGGCGCGGCGACCGTCGAGGCGAAGCTTGGGACTCTCGAGTGGAAAAAGTCGCCGCAGACCCACATCACGCTGCGCGACGCCACGGAGAAGGCCCCCTGCGTCGAGCTTTGCAAGGACCGTCCCTGCACGACGGTCTGCCCGGCCAAGGTCTACGAGTGGCACGCGCCGGAGAAGCGCATCCTCGTCGCCTACGAGAACTGCATCGAATGCGGCGCCTGCCGGATGCTCTGCCCGTTCGACAACATAGCCTGCGACTGGCACGGCGGCGGGATGGGCGTCAAGTACAAGTACGGCTGAGCCGCCTCCCCCTCGAAGCGCCTGAAAGTCCCGTCTTTCCCCGCCTTTTGTATTGAAGCCACATACCTTCGCTACTAGTCACTGGCTAATGACTTCAACACATGGGCTTACGCTATCAGGCTACTACGCTGTTTTTCGACCCCTGGCAAAACGGACTTGACATAACGCCAGAACCGCGGGGAATGATCGTGGATTTTAAGATGGCAAAGCTCATGAACGGCAACATATTCCAAAACTGGAAGCGGCATCATTGATAACCGCCAATTAAATCTGAGGTCGCCCGCCCGCGAACAACTCCCCCAGCGGCCCTTCTGCTCTACCACCTTGATACCACGTGGTTTCACCGCGAGGGACGGCGCGTGCTTGCGGATCGCGGCTCGCACGCAGCGTTCTGTGAGGGCCGAATAGAAATCCCTCAGGGCGCTCCAGATCGCATTCTTGAGATCAACGCCCTGCTGGCCGTTAACGAGAACCTTGAGCCGTCGGCCGTCGACCAGCCCGCGGAACAGCTTAAGGCCGGGGCGACGCTCAATCCGAAGCCGCAAATTGCGCCCGAACAAGGGGAACCTCTCCCCATTCTTCAATTCCTTGGGAGGATATTCTCTTTTGAGCTTTTCGAAATAACGCCGCCGTTCGGCGATCCAGGCGGAGCGCTTCTCCACAAAACGCCGGATTTCCAAGCGCCCCACGAATCGCGGGGCCCGGACCTCCACCGTCCCGTCGCGATGCACATGGAGAGCCATCGTCTTCTTCCGGCCCGTCGCCGTGACTCGATATCGCAGCCTGCGCATCACCTTTTCACCCACTGCTGCGCCAGCTCCATGAACTCGCGCACGATCGCGGGCAGTTCATCCTCGCCGCAACCCTTCTCGCGCAGGAGACGCTTGATCTCGCGGCGCATCTCCTTTTGAACGTCCTCGCGCTCCGTCCACTCCGCCACCGCGCGCTCCTCAATGATGCCGAGGACGCTTTTGGCCAGCGCGGCCTTCTCGTCGTCGCTTTTGAGCGCCATCGATTGGGCGTGAGCGCGGGTCACGCCGAAGAAGGCGAACTCCTTGCCGCCGTCAAGACCCAACTTGCGCGCGGCCTCGTCGCGCTTGGCTTCGGTCTCCTTGATCTTAAGGAGGGAGCGCAGGTAGAGGGCGTCGTTGCGGCGTTCCTGCTTTTGGCTTTCGATCAAGTCCTTAAGCTGCTTCTCCAGCGGGCCGTAGAAGGCCGGGTCCTCGGCCACGCGGGAGTGAAGCGTGTCGCTGAGCGCATGCTCCAAATAGACGGCCTTCGCCTTGTCGGAGCCCTTGGCCTCAAGCCTCTCCGAGAAATCGGGCGCCGTGATCGTTAGGGGCTCCAGGAGCCGCTCGATCCCCTCGGCCGCGATGTGGGCGTGGATCAACGCCTCGATTTTCTTGCTCAACCCCTCTCTTCCAAGGCGCTCGTCCCCGTAGAGGTTCTTGGCGCCCTCCCGGACCGCTCCCAGGAACTTGAAGTCTTTCAAATACGGCTCGACGCGCAGGTCGGGCATCAGGAAGTCGAGGCTCCTCGCGAAGTTCCGGTAAGCCTTGTCAAAGCCCCCCCGCGTCGCCGCGTCCCGCAGAACCTCAAGGCAATCCTGAAGCACGGTTCTGGGCGCCCCGTTGAGCCGAACCTCCTTAAAAAATCCGAGGCAGGTCTTGTGCCGCTCGGCCAAGGCCTTAAGCTCCCGATCAACGTCGTCGGCTCGAAAAAGGCCCTCCAGGTCCTCCGCGTTGAATTTCGCGAGGGCCGAGGCCAACTCCCGCCCCACGCCGACGTAGTCCACGACCAAGCCGTGGTTTTTGCCGGGATAGGGGCGGTTGACGCGCGCGACGGCCTGGAGAAGCGAATGCTCGCGCAGGTTCTTGTCGAGATACATCGCTTGAAGAATCGGCGCGTCAAAGCCGGTCAAAAGCTTGTCGCAGACGACGAGAAAGCGCAGGGGGTTTTGAGGGTCGAGGAAGCGCTCCTTGATCCTTGTTTCGGCCTCGTCGGTCAAGCCGTATTTTTCCTGCCACTCCTCGGGGTCCTCGCGCTCGACGGTCATGACGAGCTCCGAGAGATCGGGGCCCACGAGCCGGTCGAGGGCCTTCTTGTAGAGATAGGCCGCCGCCCGCGTCTCGGCGACCACCATGGCCTTAAAGCCGTTGGGCCTCACCGCCTGGCCGTAGTGCTCCACGATGTCGAGCGCGATGCGATCGATGCGCAGCGGCGCCGCGGCAAGAATGTCTGGCTTAGCGTATCGCCGCTTGAGTTCGGAGAGTTCTTTTTTGCTTTTTTCCGGAAAAAGACCCGCCAGCAGGGAATCCAAGGAGGCGCCGATCAACCTCAACTCCGGAAGCCGGCTCATGTATTTGATCCGGACCGTGGCGCCGTCCTCCTCGGCCTGAAGGATGCCGTAGCGATCGAGATACCACTCTCCCTCGGGGCTGAAGAGCTTGTAGGTGTTTCGGTCCGTTTTATCGAGCGGGGTTCCGGTGAAGGCGAAGAAGGCGGCGTTCGGAAGGGCCTTCCTCAAATTAAAAGCAAGGCTGCCGTACTGGGTGCGGTGGGCCTCGTCGGTCAGCACGATCACGTTGCTCGCCTCGGAGAGAGGCTTCTCCAGCGGAGTCCTGAATTTCTGAACCGTCGTCATGATCGTCCGCCCCACGCCGGCGGAAAGCATCTCGTAGAGCTCCCGGGAACTCTCGGCGCGCTCGGGGTTGGGGAAGC
>DAHVWT010000038.1 GCA_027327915.1 Elusimicrobiota bacterium | reverse complement strand
TAGTCGACCGCGTGAGAAAGATCGAGGATCTCGTCCGGGATGTAAAGGCCCACGCGGGATTGGGCCATGTCGCGGGCGAAGAAAAAAATCGTGGGGCTCGCGGGAACGCGCAGCCGCAGAGGGGGACGCTCTGGGGGCGTCTTCGTGCCCGAGTCCGCGACGAGACGCCGGACGTCTTCGCCGGGACGGTTGCCGACGTAGCCCACCCGGCGGCGGTAGCGCCACAGGGACTTCAAAAGCGCCGTGAGTTCCCCGATCGAAAGGGATTTCAACTCCGCGTCCGAGAGCTCGTTGAGGACGGGGCTCTCCTTGCCCCGCCGGGCGAACTCTCCCAGGGCGCGAAAGACCACTCCCGGATTTTTCTTGTCGTCTTGATGGGCGCCGATCTCGACGTCGACCATGCGGGAGAGGGTGGGCGTCGAGACGAGCGGGCGCGAAAAACGCTTTCGCATGAGATCCAGCGAGGCCTCCAAATGCCGGTCGAGGCCCTGAATATCGACCGAGGCCTGTTCCGGGCCGCAGCCGTAGGAGAGGCTCGTCCCCAGGCCGTAAAGCCTCTTTTTATAAGCCCTGGCCGAGAGCGTGCCCGCTCCCGAGAGGTCCCAGAGCTTGAGAGCCTCGCAGAGGCGGCGGTTTTCCCTTTGACCGAAATCGAAGTGGAAGGTCAGGGAGAAGAGGTCGTTGAAGGGATTTTTCGCGGCAATCAGCTCCCCCGCGCCGGGATCCATCAACGTATAGTCGCGGCCCTTCAAGAGCCAGCGGGGCTCAAGGGGCTTCGCCGGCATCTTAAGGATGGCCGCGGCGAATTCGGATTCGCGCGAGGGCTCGATGGCGACCGGGGTAAAATGAGGCTTTTCGATCTTGGGGATTTCCGGCTTTCCCTCCCGTCGGTAGACGACCACGCGGTTGCCTCCGAGATAGTGGCGCGCGACCTCGAGCACTTCCTCGCGCTTCAAGCGTTTGTAGCGAGCGATGCGCCCGACGCGCCGGGGCCAGGGTTCGCGGGCGATGAACGTCTCCAGCATCTCATAGGCGCGCGAGCCGTTTCTCTCCCATTTCTTCTTCTCGGAGATTTCCTCGTTGACGGCGAAGGCCTTAAGATCCGCGTTGCCAAACGCTCCGGATTTGAGCTTCTCCACTTCGGCGAGGAGGAGCCTTTCCGCGTCCTTGAGGCTCTGGCCGCGCTTGGGCGCCGCGCCCAGCAGCCAAAAGCCGTCCTCGTTCATAAAATTGGGCTCGCAAAAGGCGGATTTGACCTTCTGCGAGAGGACGAGGTCCAGATCGACCAATCCGCTCACTCCGTTGCACATGATCCCGTCCATGGCGTTGAGGGCTTCGGTGTCGGGGCTCGAATAGGGCGCGGTGGGCCATGCGATGACGACCATCTTCTCGGCCTCGTAGTCGACCACGACGCGATGTTCTCCGTGGATGCGGCGAGGCGGCCGCGCTGGCGAGGAAGGGAGGGGTTTGGGTTGGAGGCCGCCGAAAGCGTTTCGGATGAGCGCGAGGGCTTGGGTCGGCTCGAAATCGCCCGAGAGGATCACCGCCATGTTGTTGGGGACGTAGTAATCGCTGAAGAAGCGGTACATCTTCGCGAGCGATGGGTTCTTGAGATGTTCCGTGGTGCCCAGGACGTCGCGGCCGTAGGGATGGCGGGGGTAGAGGGCCTTCAAGAGCGCCCTCTCGACGATTCGCCAAGGGTTGTCGAGCGCGCGGTTTTTTTCCTCGTAGACGGCCTCCAACTCGCTTTGAAAGAGCCGGAAGACGGGGTGGGAAAAGCGGTCTCCCTCGACCGCGGCCCAGGCGTCGAGGCGGTTGGAGGGGATGTCGGAGACGTAGGCCGTCTCCTCGTAATCCGTGAAGGCGTTGAGCCCCCGCACGCCCAGCCGGCGGTAGACGCGATCGATCTCGTTGGGAATCTCGTAGCGCGAGGCCAGGATGTTCTCCGCGTCGATTTCCCGATAGAGATCCGCGCGCTCCTTGGGATCCGCCGAGCTGAAGCGCCGCCGGTAGAGATCGACGATGCGATCGAGATGCGGCTTTTCCTTGTCCCAGCGCAGGGTGCCCAGACGGGGCGATCCCTTAAAGAGCATGTGTTCGAGGTAGTGGGCCATCCCGGTCGAATCCGAGGGATCGCTCGTGCTTCCGGCCCTGGTCGTGACGTAGGTCTGAACACGGGGCTCCTCGTGGTTGGGGCTCAAGTAGACGCTCAGGCCGTTGGGAAGCCGATAGATCGTCACGCCCATGGGGTCGTCCGGGAGAGGCGCCAAGAGGGGCTTTGGAAAAGGGGAGATGAAGGACGAGGAGGCCGGCCTAACCGCGGCGTCCGGCGATGGAGTGTCTTGCGCGCGCGACGGTTGGACGGCCAGGGCGGCCAAGGCAAAAAGGGCCCATAAAAACCGTGGCATCACGGCTCATCAAAGCATTTATAAGAGGGAGGCATCAGGCCTTCAGCGCGTTTTCCAGGACTCTCAGCGTCCGGCTCGTTGCGCCCGCGAGGCTTCGCCCGGCTTCCCGGGAGCGTTCGCGCAACTCCGGATGCCGCGAGATCGTGACGAGGCGTTCCGCGATATCGGCGGCCTGCCGAATTTCAAAGCCGGCGCCCCCTTCGAGAAGCGCGCGCGCCGGAGCCCGGACCTTGAAGAGGTTCGGGCCGAAGAGGACGGGAGAGCCTCCGACGGCCGGCTCGAGGATATTGTGGCCCCCCAGCGTATTGAGCGTTCCTCCGACGAAGGAGGCGACGGCAAGGCCGTAAAACTGAGGGAGCACGCCCCGGACGTCGACGAGGAGGGCCCTGGGATTCTCCGGAAGGGGGGCATGGACGCCGGAATAGCTGCGGAAGGCGATCGCCCGATCCCGGAGGCTTGCGGCCAGCTCGCGGGCGCGCTCGACGTGCCTCGGGGCGATCACGAGCCGCAGGTCCGGCAATTTCTCGAGAGATTTCAGGAAGCCCTCCAAGACGACGTCCTCCTCGCCGGGATGCGTGCTTGCGGCGACGAAGATCGGATATCCCTTCCATCCGAGCGCCTGGAGCGCCTCCGACGCCTCCCGGAGGCTGGCGGGAGGCTTGAGATCGTATTTGATGTTTCCCACGACCGTCACGCGAGAATCCGGGGCCCCGAGGGATATAAAGCGATCCGCATCCTCCTGGGTCTGGGCCGCGATCGCCCGGAATCGGGAGAGCAGCGCCTTCATGACCGGATGCAGAAGGCGGTAGCGGCGGAAGCTTCTCTCCGAGACCGCGCCGTTGACGATGACGAGCGCGAGGCCCCGCGCCGAGGCCAGCGCGATCGTCTGGGGCCACAGCTCCGTCTCGACGAGGATGAGCGCCGAGGGGCGCGCGCGGCGGAGAAAGGCGCCGACGGCCGGATACCAGTCCAAGGGAGCCAGATGCGCGCGCAGGCCGAGGGCGCGCGCCCGCTCGACGCCGGCGCGGTTGGTCGAGGTGAGGATCAGGGGGCGCCGCGCGGCTCGAAGCTCTTCGATCAGGGGCAGGGCGGCGTTGACCTCGCCCAGCGACGCGGCATGGATCCAGAGGGGGCGTATGACCGGCGAGCCGCGCTGGGCGCGCGGGATGCGGCCCATGCGTTCCGGCCATTCAGCGGCCAGGGCCTTGAGGAGCCCCCGGCGCCGCGAGAGCAGGAAGCCGAGGCCGAAGAGGAGCGCTCCGATGGGAAAAAGGGCGTTCCACAGCAACAGGGACATGGCGAGGATCATCTTTCAAGTTCCCCGCGAGCTTGCGCGTCGAGGCGGTCCAGGGCGCGGGCGATCTCCGCGGCCTTGGAATCGAGATCGGCCCCCGGTTCGACGATGATGGGCTCGCCATAGCGGATCAGCACCTTGCCGAAAGGAAGCGGCACCTCATAGCGATCCCAGGATTTTTTGAAAACGATCTTCCGGGAAAGGGCGTTGGTGATGGGAAGGATCGGGACCTGGAGGGTTCGCGCGAGGGCCGGGAGCCCCGCCTTGACGACCCTGGCGGGGCCCCGGGGCCCGTCGGGGGTGATGCCGAGGTCGAAACCGTCGCGGAGGGCGGCGACCATCGCCTTCGTCCCGGCGACGGCCTGCCGGGAGGAAGAGCCTCGGCAGGCGTTGATCCCGAATAGAGCCATGGTCCGCGCGATGAGCTCTCCATCGGCGCTCTTGCTCACAAGCACCGCGACGTGATCGTTGCCGTGGGAATAGAGCAAGAAGGCCTGTCGGGCGTGCCAGAAGGCGTAGATGAAGCGCTTTCCCTCGCGCCGGAGGGCCGAACGTCTTTCCTCGCCGATCACCCGGATGCGGCTCGTCATGCCGACGAACGTGATGTAAAGCCAGGCGAGGCGGGGGACGATGAGGCGGAGAAGCGCCTTCAAAAAGCGATCAGGAGGATTTGCCCTTGGCCTTGGATTTGGAAATCCAGGCGAGGCTCGCGGCGCGCGACGGCCGGGGCTGAAGCCGGCCCGCCAGCAGGTTGACGGCGATCTTCGAGCCGTCAAGCTTCGACAGGACGGCCCGCAGGGAGTCCTCGTCGGTCAAGGTCGAAAGGGGGGAGAGGGCGCAGGCCTCTTTCCCGGCGTCTTCCGAGATGAGCCCGGTGGCGAAGCGCAGGATCTCGTCCAGGGCCGCCTCCTCGATAAAGGCGGCGACGGCGCCGTGGGAGGGGCCCTGCGAGCGCAGGGTCTCGGCGAAGCGCTCGAAAGGCTCCCCGGCGGTCGCGAGAATGAGGCTGAAGGCCAAGCCCGGGAGCGGCGAGAGCTTCGCGAGCTCCGGAGCCGCCGCCGGGAAGGTTTCGTAGAGGACGGCCGGGACGGCCGTCTGCCGGGCCTTCGCCAGGAGGGTCTCGACGGCTTCGGGCGAGAAGCCCTCTTCGTCCAGGTTGAGCCGGGCTTTTTTCGCGCGGCGTTCGATCTGCCAAGGCTTGACCTCGATGCGGAAGCCGATAATTTTTCGCATGAGGCTATTTGGGCTTCCCGGCTCCCGCCTTGCCGGCTCCCGCCAGGGAGGGGGCCCGCAACCCGGCTTTGGAATGGCGCGCCGTCCACTCGTAGACGAGGGGCGCCGCCACGGCGATCGAGGAATAGGTTCCGACCAAGGTTCCAAAAACCATGGCTAGGGCGAAATGGTGGATGACGTGGCCGCCGAAGAAATAAAGGATTGTCACGACGACGAGCACCGTGCCGCTCGTGATGATGGTGCGCGAGAGGGTCTCGTTCATGCTCTCGTTGATCACCTCGTCCAGGGGCTTTCCGCGCAGAATGCGCATCTTTTCGCGCATTCTGTCCAGGATGACGATCGTGTCATGGATCGAGTAGCCGCCGATCGTGAGGAGGGCGGAAACGATCAGGAGATCAACCTCCGCCCCCATGATGGAAAAGAGGCCGTAGGTCGCGAAGACGTCGTGGATGAGCGCGATGATGCCCGAGACGCCCCAGACGGGGTTGTCAAAGCGGAAGGCGAGGTAGACGATGATGCCGACAAAGGTGAGTCCGATCGCCCAGAGAGCCTGCCGGAAAAGATGCGCGCCGACGGAAGGGCCGACGTAGGCCTTGTTGTCGACCCGAAACGAGAGAGGCGCCAAGGCGTCCTTGAGGCCCGAAAGCTTGGACTCCATGGCCTCGGCCGAAGAGCTCGGCGTCTGGAGCCGGATCTGGAAGCTGTTCGTGCCGGCGAAGCGCTGGATGGAGGCGTCCGCCTCCCCGATCTTGGAGAGAGCCGCCCTCAAGGCCGACGTCGAGAGCGGCTTGTCGAGGGCGATCTGAAGGGCGGTCCCTCCCGTGAAGTCGATGCCGTATTTGACGCCGCGGATCGCCAGGGAGGCGGCGCTGGCCCCCAAAAGGAGGGCTGAGACGGCGAAGAACCGGTAGCGCCAGCCGATGAAGTCGAAATGGGTCTTGGGAAAAAGGTGCATGCTATATGGAGATCGTGGAAATCTCGCGATTCGAGAGATAGGTTTGGAAGACAAGCCGCGTCATCCAGACCGCGGTAAACATGGAGATGAGGAGGCCCAGAACCAGGGTCACGGCAAAGCCCTTGATGGGCCCGCTGCCGAACTGGAAGAGGAAGGCGGAGGAAATGAGCGTGGTGATGTTCGAGTCGAAGATGGCCGTGAAAGCTTTGTCGTAGCCGGTCTCGAGCGCCAGGCGCACGGGTTTTCCCAGGGCCAATTCCTCGCGGATGCGCTCGAACGTGAGCACGTTGTAGTCGACCGCCATCGCGATCGTCAGGACGATGCCCGCGATGCCGGGCAGGGTCAGGGTCGCCCCGAAGTAGCACATCGCGGCCAGCAGAAGAAGGAGATTGAGGACGAGGGCGAGATCCGCGACGAGTCCCGACGCGTTGTAATAAATCACCATGAAGGCGAAGATGAAGATCGCGGCGACGCCCGTCGCGAGGAGTCCGGAGCGGATCGAGTCCTCGCCCACGGTCGGGCCAATCGTACGCTCCTCGATGATGTTGACGGGCGCCGGCAGCGCTCCGGCCCGCAGGACGATCGCGAGGTCCTTCGCCTCCTCCAGGGTGAATCGGCCTTCGATGACGCCCTGGCCCATGATGCGGGAATTGATGACCGGGGCCGAATAAACGACGCCGTCGAGGACGATCGCGAGGTTCTTGCCGATGTTGGCGCCCGTCAAGGCGGCGAAGGCCGCGGCCGCGTCGGGCTTGAATTTGAAGGCGACGTCAGGCTCGCCGTAGCGGCCCATCTCGACGTGGGCGTCGTCGAGGTTCGCGCCGGTCAGCGGCGATTTCGCGCCGACGAGATACAGGCTTCCGCCGCGGCCCTTCAAAAGCATGTCTCCGGCCGGGACGAGCTTGGCCGCCTTGTCCGTGAGCCGGTTTCCCTTGCCGACAAAGGGGTCTCCCAACTCGCCGATCTTGCCGAGGGCCTTCTGGGCCGCGTCCGAGGAGTCGACCAGCTTGAACTCGAGGAGCGCCGTCTTGCCGACGATGTCCTTGGCCTCCTGGGTGTTGGTGACGCCGGGAAGCTCGACGACGATCCAGCGCTCGCCCTGCCGGGCGATGAGAGGCTCGGAGACCCCGAACTGGTCCACGCGGTTGCGGATGATCTCGATGGCCCTTCCGATGGCGTCCGAGACGTCCGCGTTCAAGGGGAGCTTCGTGATGTCGAGCTCCATGAGAAGATAGGTCCCGCCCTTGAGGTCGAGGCCCAGGTTGAGGAGATGGCGGGGGCGCAGGCGGTAAGCCTCGAGCTTGGCGCGCTCGTCGGGGCTCTTGGAATACCACTCGACGCTGGGATAGAGGAAATAGACGGAGAGGGCCGCCGCGGCGCCGATCAGCGCCCACTTGAGCTTGATATTCTTCATCTCACGAGGCGGAGGAGGCGTCCTTGCCCGCGCCTTCGGCCGGCGTGGAGCCGGCGGGGGGCAGGACCGCGGAGACGGCGCTGCGCGCCAAGCTCAGCTTCACGTTTTCCGCGAAGCGCACCTCCAGGTCGTTGCCCTTCATGCCGATGATCGTCCCATAGAGCCCGCCCGAGGTCAGAATGCGGTCTCCCTTCTTGAGGTCCGCCAGCATTTTCTCCCGCTCCTTGGCCTGCTTCTGCTGCGGCCGAAAGAGCAGCCAATAGAAGATGACGAGAACCGCGAAGAAGGGGAAGAGGCCGGCGAACGGGCTCGCCTGGGGGCGGGCCGGCTTGGCCGGAGCTGGCGCCTGCGTGGCTGCGTTCACAGGAAGAGGGGGGCCAGCACCAGGGTGATCGTGGAGAGAAGCTTGATAAGAACGTGGAGGGAGGGGCCGACCGTGTCCTTGAAGGGATCGCCCACCGTGTCGCCGACGACCGCGGCCTTGTGGGCCTCGGAGCCCTTGCCGCCATGGGCGCCGGTCTCGATGTACTTTTTCGCATTGTCCCAGGCGCCGCCCGTGTTGTTGAGGACGAGGGCGAGCAGGATGCCCGCGATGGTGCCCACCATCAGCAGGCCCGCGACCGACTCCGCGGCGAGAGTCGGGTCCTGGGGCTTGATGAAAACGCGGAAAAGAAGGCCGAGCAGCACGGGGCCGGCCACGGCGACCAGTCCCGGCGCCACCATGGCCTTGAGCGCTCCCAGCGTCACGATGTCGACGCACTGGCCGTAGTCGGGGCTTTCCGTGCCCTTCATGATGCCGGGTTTTTCCCGGAACTGCCGGCGAACCTCGCTGATGACGGCCTGCGCCGCGCGGCCGACCGCCCGCATCGCCAGCGCCGAGAAAAGGAAGACGATCATCGCGCCCAGGATGGCGCCGATGAACACCTCGGGTTTGGCGAGGTTGACACCCATGATTTTCCCCGAGGTGCGGGCGACTTCGTCGAGATAGGCCGAGAACAAGAGGAAGGCCGCGAGAGCCGCGGAGCCGATCGCGTAACCCTTGGTGAGCGCCTTCGTCGAGTTGCCGGCCGAGTCCAGACGGTCCGTCTTGCGGCGGACGGAGGGGTCCTGCTTGGACATCTCCACGATGCCGCCCGCGTTGTCGGTGATGGGGCCGAAGGTGTCCATCGCGAGGATGTAGGGCGCGGTCCCCAGCATGCCCATGGTCGCGACCGCGATCCCGAAGAGGCCGCTGACGGGCTCTCCATGGAGGGCGGCGCTTCCCAGGTGATAGGCGGCGTAGATCGCGGCCGAGATGACGAGGACGGGAAGCGCGGTGCATTCAAGCCCCACCGAAATGCCGGTGATGATGCCGGTCGCGGCGCCCGTTTCGCAGGACTCGGCGATCGAGAGGACGGGGCGATAGGCGTAGGCGGTGTAATACTGGGTGATGTAGACGAAGGCCTCGGCCGTGAGGAGGCCGATGAGGCCGCAGGAGGCGAAATAGACCCAGGCGCCGGAGACAAGCTTGGAGTCGAGGAGCCACCAGGAGGAAAAAACGAAGCCTCCGGCCGATAGAAGGGCCGCCACGTGGTAGCCGCGGTTCAAGGCCTTGAGGGGGTCGCCCTCTTCCTCGGCCTTGACGACGAAGAGGCCTAGAATGGAGCTGAGGAGGCCGAAGGCGCCGTTGACGAGGGGGAAAATCATGCCTCGCCAGCCGAAATGAGGCATCAGCGAGACCCCGAGAATCATGGCGCCGATGTTCTCGGCGGAGGTGGACTCGAAGATGTCGGCGCCGCGGCCGGCGCAGTCCCCGACGTTGTCGCCGACCAGGTCCGCGATGACGGCCGGGTTGCGGGGATCATCCTCGGGGATGCCGGCCTCGACTTTTCCCACGAGATCCGCGCCGACGTCCGCGGCCTTCGTGTAGATGCCGCCTCCCAGTTGGGCGAAGAGGGCGACGAAGGAGGCTCCGAATCCGAAGCCCACGATGATGAACGGGATGCGGCTGAAGTCGTAGCCCGTCTTGAGGAGGACGGCCACGAGCCCCCCGATCCCCAGGATGGAGAGCGCGGAGACGAAGATTCCCGTGACGGCGCCGCCCCGCAGGGCGACTTGAACGGCCTTGTCGATGGAGGAGCGGACGGCGCTGGCGGTCCGGATGTTGGAATGGATCGAGGTCAGCATCCCGATGTAGCCCGCGGCGACGGAGCAGGCCGCGCCGAGGATAAAGGAAAAAGTGGTCCAAGCCGCCGATACCGTGGAGGAATGATCGCCCGCGTTCCTTCCCGCGAACACATACAGGAGGGCGAAGATGAGGAGCGCCGAGAGGGCGGCCAGGGCGGCGATGGTCCTGTATTGCCGCCGCATGAAGGCCTCCGCCCCGTTTTTGATGGCGTCCGAGATGCGGCGCATCTCGGGCGTGCCGGCGTCGCACGACAGCACCCACCGGCGCAGGGCTTCGCCGACGCCGAGGGCCAAAAGAGCGATCGCGAGAACGATGAGTAGCGCCGGGATGAGCCCTGTCATTGCCGATTCTTGAAGGCTGGATATTAAGCCAACTTTTGATATTAACGTCAAGCGCATCGAGGGCCGTCGCGGCGGAAAGATCGGAATTTTGTATAATGATTCGATGTTTTTCCACTCGCGTCCCGTCCCATCCCTGGCCGCCCGATGGAAATAAAAAAAACGACGCACCTCGTCGAAACCTTTTATAAAGCCGAACTCCCCGACCCGAAAGGCGCCGAGCTTCTCGCGCGTCTGAAAGCCTTCGGCTCCTTGAGCGCCAAGGAAGTCCGTTCTGGATCCCTTTACGAGATCGGAGGGGGAGCGTCCGCCGAGCAGATAGGGCGGATCGCCTCCGAATTCTTGGCGGATCCGGTGAGCCAGGGCTGGCGCCTGATCCCGGAGCATCCGGCGGGACAAGACGGGCTTCGGGAGCATTGGCGCGTCGAGGCGTGGCCCCAGGACGGCTTTCGCGAGCGCGCCGGCGCCATTCTCACCGCGGCGCTGCGCCAGGCGGGGCATCGGCCGACTCTGTGCGTGCGGGTGGGAGACGTCTATCGAGTCGCCGCCAATTACCACAAAACGCAAGTTGAAAACGCCTTTCTTCGCGTCCTCGTCTCTTCCCGGACGCATTCCCTCAAGGTGGTCGCCGAGGCGCCATGGCGTCTTTGACGCGGCCGCGGGGCCTCGCCGTTTCTCGAGAGCCGCCTCAACGCCGGGCCGCGGTGTCGCCCTCCGAGGCGGCCCGGGCCCAGTCGAGAACGGAGTCCCTGGCCGCCGAAGGGGTCCGCTCGGGCCTTTCATGGCGCGTCCGGTACCAGGAAGGCGGGCGCGTCCGTCAATTCAAGAATCTCTACGAGGAGACCGTCGGGCGTGCCTCAAAGCGCCTGCGGGGGGCTTGTATCTGGCCCGCCAACGGCTGCGGCGCTTCTTATCTCGTCTTAGGAAGAGGCGATTGGGCCCTGGGCTCCGGCTGCGGCATCGCCGGCGGGGCCTGGGACCTCGAGATGCTTTCCGAGGCCCAGCGGCGCTTGGCTTTCTCCTTGGGGCAGGCGCTCTGCCTCAACCCCTCGGCGCCGCCGATCTTGAGCGCCTCCTTTTTTTCGCTGCCCTCGCCGCAAGGAACCGCGGACTCCGCGGCCAAGACCTTGCATCCTAAATGCCTGACTCCCCTATTCCTCAGGGAATTCGCCGAGTATTCGAATCGCTTCGGAGTCCCCGCGCCCTCCGGGGGCGTTTGCTTCGACGGTTCCGCCGCCCCTGGCGGCGCGGCCGTCATCGTCGAGAGCCTCGCGATGATGCCCGCGAAAGCCGCCAAGCAGCGCGCGCGGGCCGGGGATGCCGTGGTTCTGATTTCCTCGCGCGGCGGGCCTGGAGGCGCCGCGTTCGACGAGGTGCGGCAGGCCATGGCGCAGGCTTTCCGCCAAGAGTTTTTCTATCGAGCCGTCGCGCTGGGGGCCGGAGGGCTGGCGGAGGCGGTCTTGGGCTTGTCCGCGGGCCGGGGCGTTTCGATCTCCCTCGAGAAAGCCGTGGCGCCGGGCCAGGCGTCATCGCCGGAGGAATTATGGCTGTCCAAGCAGGACGGCCTGTTTCTTCTCGCGGCCTCCCGCGGCGCTTGCCGCGAAATCGAGGGGCTTTTTAAGGAAAGAGGGCTCGATGCGCGCGAAATCGGGACCTTCACGGACAAAGGGCGCGTCGACGTTTCGTGGAACGGGGAGAACTTCGTTCGCCTCGATGAGAAGGAAGCCCTGGCGCCCCGTCATGCCGCTCCCGTGAAGGCCGTATGGACGGGAGCCAAGACGGCGAAGCGCTCGCGTTCCGCCGACGGGCTTTCGGCAAGCGCCTGCCTGCGCGCCCTCATCGCCGACCTCGGCGTCGCGAGCCGGGAGTGGCTCGTGCGCCAGATGGACGTCGAGGCTCAAGGCCACACCGTCATCAGGCCTCTTCAGGGGCTGCGCCACGACGGCCCCGGCGACGCTTGCGTCTTGTGGCCTCACGGGCTGACCGGCGATTCCGCGGACTATAGGGCTTTCGCCTTCGGCTACGGCCTCGCCCAGCGCCTGCTCCCGCTGGATCCCGCTCTCGCGGCGGCCTTCGCCTGCGACGAGGCGCTCAGAAATGTCGTTTGCGTCGGAGGAGACGCGGCCAAGGCTGGCTTTTGGGCGCGCGCGGCATGGCCCGAATGGAGGGAAGGAGAAGAGCTGGGCGCGGTCGCGCGCTGGCTGCAGGGCCTCGGGACGGCGATCGCGGGTTATGGTGTGCCCGTCGTGGCCCATCAAAGCCGCTTCGGAGGCCGCGCCTCCTTTTTTACGGTCTCGGCGGCGGCGCCCTTGGCGGACATGCGCAAGGCCGTGACGCTCGATATCAAAGGACCGGGCAACCCGGTCTATCTCGTGGGATTGACGGGAGAGGAGCTCGCGGGCTCTCTCTACGCGGCCCTTTGGGACCCGCCGGGCGACGGCTTCCCGAAGCTCGCCCCGCGTCAGGCGATGGCGGCTTTCAAGGCTGTCGCGCGCGCCGTTTCCTCGGGGTCGGTGCTGTCGGCGCACGATCTCGCGGACGGAGGGCTCGCCGTCGCCGCGGCGCAGATGGGATTTTCGGGGGAGTTCGGGCTGCATCTCGATCTGGATCTCCTGCCGCGCCCCGCGGGAGCCATTGACGACCTCAAGCTCCTCTATGCCGAGACGCCGAGCCGGATCCTGCTTGAAGTGCGGCCGGAGAAGGAGCGGGACGTCGCTCGGCTGCTGCGCGGTTTGCCGGCCCGCCGCATCGGGGAGACGATCGCCAATCCGATCCTGAAGATCAAGGGCTTGGACGGCTCGGTGCTTCTCGAGGAGTCCCTCGCTCAGTTAAAGGCTCTCTGGCAGGCGGCCCTGCCGGAGGCTCTGGGCATCCCCGCAAAAGCATGAAGACTCCCAAGATCCTTCTTTTGACGGCGCCCGGGCTTTACGGCGCCAGGGACTACTGGCCGCTGCTGCGCCACTTGGGAGCTTCTCCCCAGTCCTTCGCTCTCGACGATCTCCGCGCCGGCAAGGCAAAGCTGATGTCTTTTTCGGGACTCGTGATCCCCGGAGGCTCGTCTTACGAGGATGTCGTGGGAGCGGGGCAGATCCTCGGGGGGCTGATGCGCTTCTGGGTCGAGGAATTGCGCCGCTTCATCGCGCACGGACGCGCCGTGCTCGCCGTGGGAAACGGCTTCCAGGCCCTGGTCAAATGCGGCATCCTCCCCGCCTTTTCCTCCGCGACGCCGACGGCGGGCTTCGCGCCCAACGATTCGGGGCGCTTCGAGGCGCGCTGGGTGCACGTTCGGCTTAATACCCAGAGCCACAGCCCCTTTTTCGAGGGACTCCCCGAGATGATGGAGCTGCCCGTTTTTCATCGCGAGGGCAAGATTGTGCTGAAATCCCCCAAGCATTTGGAGGAGATCAAAAAGAACAAATCGATCGCGATGCAGTACGTCTCCGACGACGGCAAGCTCGCGGGCTATCCCGCCAACCCGAACGGCTCCATCTTCAATCTTGCCGCGCTCTCCAATCCCCAGGGAAACTGCCTGGGCCTCATGCCCCATCCCGAGCGCTTCACGAGCGTGTACCACCATCCGAACTGGACCCGGCAGACCTTCCGTAAGCCCAACGTCGGCCTGGAGCTCGTCCGCAAAGTCGTCGAATACGCCGCGAGGGCGTAATCAGGCGGGGGCCGGCAACGCCGGCGCGGCGCTTAGAGGAAGGACGACGGTGAACTTCGTGCCCCGGCCAGGTTCGCTTTCGACCAGGAGTTCTCCTCCGTGAGCCATGACGATGTTGCGCGAGATCGGCAGGCCCAGCCCCGTTCCCTTTGTCTTGGTGGTGAAGAAAGGCGTGAAAATCTTCTCGCGGATATCCGGCGGGATGCCGGGGCCGGAGTCGATGATATGGATCGCGGCCTCGCCGTGCCGGGCCTCCGTGCGGATTTTAAGCGTTCCGGCCCCCTGGAGAGCCTGGAAGGCGTTTGAGACCAAGTTCCAGAGAACCTGGCGCATGAGGTCCGGGTCGAAGGGAATAAGGGGGAGATCCGCGGACAGGTCTTCTTCGATCAGAGTTCGGCCCGCGAGGGAAACGTCCGCCTTCACCGCCGCGAGCACTTCGCGCGCCACGGCGTTGAGGTCGCCCGTCTGCATCCGAGGCTCCCGCGGGCGGCCCAGCTGCAGGAAGTCGGACAAGGTGCGGTTGAGCCGCTCGCTTTCGTTGAGAAGGATGGAGGAGACCTGGGCGCGGTCGGAGGCGGGGAGATGCTCCCTCGCGATGGCCCTCGCGGCCATGAGGATGGCGTTGAGGGGATTTCTGATTTCATGCGCGACCACGGCGACCATCTCGCCGATCGCGGATAGAACCCGGCTGTCCGCGAGCCTCTTTTGCAGGGCGCGCCTCTCGGTGACGTCCTGGGCCGCGCCCAGCATGCGCGCGACTTTGTTGCGGCGGTCGCGGATCATCTCCGCGGTATAGCGGACGTAGCGCAGCGCTCCGTCGGCCCGGCGCAAGCGGAATTCGATGTCGAAGGGAAGGCCGTCGCGGTAGCTTTGGTCCGAGACGGCGTTGAAAAGATCGCGGTCTTCCGGCACGATGAAGCGCTCGACGAAATCCTTCTGGGACGGAGGGGGGGAGTCCGGCTCGATCCCCGCGATGCGGCGCATCTCCTCGGACCATCGGTCCCGGGTGGGATCGAGGAAGTCCCGGACAATGGTTCCCAGGCGCGCGAGCTCGTGGGCGCGCCGCAGCATCGCCGCGTTGTCCCTCAACGCCTCCTCCGCCGCCTTTCGAGAGGAGATGTCGATCACCGAGGCGATGATGAAGAGGCCGTCCCGAGTGCGCACCGGGTTGAGGCCGACCTCGACGGGAAATTCGCTCCCGTTTTTACGCAGGCCGAAGAGATCCCGTCCGGCCCCCGTGGCCCTCGCCGTCGGAGCCCGCATATAGTCGTCGCGCAGGTCCCCGTGGCCTCGGCGGTAGCGCTTGGGCATGAGGCTTTCGATCTTTCGGCCGCGCATCTCGCGCTTCGAGAAGCCGAAAAGCTTCTCGGCCTGCGCGTTGGCGAGGACGATCCGTCCTTGCGAGTCCGTCATGATGACGCCGATAGGCGCCGAGTCGACGCAAATCCGGGAAAGCTCGGATTTCGTGCCTAGGGAGGGGGACAGGCGAAGAGGCCTCCCCCTGGCGGGGCGATCCTTGCGGCGGCGGGATCGGGCGGGGACGCGGGGCGGCATGGCGGCCCTTCAGAAATAACTTAAGTACCGGCCTTCGTATTCGTCGAAAAGCCCGTATTCCCGCAGTTTCTCTCCCAAGAGCTTGAGAACGCCGCGGTCGGCCCCCGCGTCGGCGAAGAGCGCCTCGATCTCGCGGCGTCGGCGATCCTCGGCGTGCCGGGCCGGATCGAAAAGCCCGCGGCGTCCCAAGTCCCGCATGTGGGTGGGAAACGAGCGAACCGCCTCGTCCAGCGTCAGCTTCATCAGGGCGAGCGTCCAGGCGCCGTCCGGGCAAAGGACCAGGGCCTTTTTTTCGTTGCCTTCGCCGTCCCACGATTGGGCGAGGCGGCTCGCGAGAGCCTCCGGCTTTTCCGAGAGGACGCTCGACTGCATGTCCTGGTTTTTGAAGACGTACTGCAAGGCCCCGAGGGCGTCTCCATAGTTGAGGCTCAGGAAATCAAGGAACGGCGCCGCCTCCGGCCCGAAGCCCTGGAAGCGCTCCCTCAAGGCATCGGCCGTCAGGATTTGGGGGCGCTCCGAGAGGACCTTGCCCGAGCGAAGCCTCGTCTTGTCCGCGAGCCGGTCGACGGGAGAAAGCAGATGATATTCGATCTCGGTCGAGCCGAAGGTCGCGAGGACATGCTTGGGCTGCCTCAACACCGAGGTCCTGGCCAAGAAAGATCGAACGGTCCTCGGGTTCATCGGAGCCTTCTTAGCCTGCCTGTTTTTCCGCGGCTTAGTACCGGTAATAATCCGGCTTGTAAGGGCCTTCCTGGGGAACGCCCAGATAGTCGGCCTGCTTGGAGGTGAGCTGGGTCAAGTTCACCCCGAGCCGGCCCAAATGCAGGCGAGCCACTTTCTCGTCGAGAACCTTGGGAAGCATGTAGACGTCCTTCTTGTATTTCCCGCCGCCCTTGTTCTTCCAGAGTTCGATCTGGGCGAGGACCTGGTTCGTAAACGACGCGCTCATGACGAAGCTCGGATGCCCTTGGCCGCAGCCCAGGTTGACGAGCCGCCCCTCCGCCAGCACGATCAGCACCTTGCCGTCGGGCCAAATATAATGGTCGACCTGGGGTTTGATCGTCTCGCGCCTTATTTTCTTGTCATGATTGATCGAGGCGATGTCGATCTCGATGTCGAAGTGCCCGATGTTGCAGACCACGGCGTGGCTCTTCATGCGGTCCATGTGGGATTTCGTGATGACGTCGCGGCAGCCGGTCGCGGTGACGAAGAGGTCCCCCACGGGAGCCGCCTGGTCCATCGTCACAACCTGGAAGCCCTCCATCGCGGCCTGGAGCGCGGTGATGGGGTCGATTTCCGTGACGAGGACGCGCGCGCCGAGGCCCTTGAAGGCCTGGGCGCAGCCCTTGCCCACGTCGCCATAGCCGCAGACGACGGCGGTCTTTCCCGCGATCATGATGTCGGTCGCGCGCTTGATCCCGTCCACGAGGGATTCGCGGCAGCCGTAGAGGTTGTCGAACTTGGATTTCGTGCAGGAGTCGTTCACGTTGATCGCGGGAGCGCCCAGCGTGCCCTCCTGCGCGCGTCGAGCCAGGCGATGAACGCCGGTCGTCGTCTCCTCCGTGATCCCGCCCAGGCCCTCGAGATGCTCCGGATATTTTTCGTGGACCATCTCGGTCAGGTCGCCGCCGTCGTCGAGGATCATGTTGAGCGGCTTGCCGTCGGGCCAGTGGAGCGTCCGCTCGATCGCCCAGTCGAATTCCTGCGTGCTCATGCCTTTCCAGGCGAAGACCGGAATGCCCCGCGCGGCGATGGCGGCGGCGGCGTGGTCCTGCGTCGAGAAGATGTTGCAGGAGCTCCAACGGACCGTCGCGCCCAGTTCGATCAAGGTCTCGATGAGGACGGCCGTCTCGATCGTCATGTGGAGGCACCCCGCGATCCGGGCGCCTTCCAGGGGACGCTTGCCGCGGAATTCCTCGCGCAGGGCCATGAGCCCCGGCATCTCGGACTCGGCCACCTCGATCTCCTTGCGGCCCCAGGCGGCGAGGCTCAAATCCTTGACACGGAAATCCTGTTCGGATTTAGCGGGCGTCTTGGCGGCGGCTGTCGGCATTGATCCTCCTTGGGAGCTTTGGAATCGGCTAAAATCCAATTATACTTTTTATGTCCATCAGGGAAAGCGCCGCGCGCATGAGAGACGTCGCGGCTAAGCCGGGGATGCGCGAGATCGCGGCCGGAATGCTCGGCCTGGCCTTCGGGTATGGGGGGCTTTGTCTTCGCGTCCGGCCCATCGGGGAATTTTTCTACCTAGCGGCTTGGGGATCGTGGCTTCTGCTCGCCGACGGGGCCAACCGCCTTCTTTACGGCCGCTCACCATGGAGCGATTCGCCGCGCGCCTTTGGGCGCCTGGCGCTCATGTCGATTCCATGGTGGCTTTTCTTTGAGGTTCTCAACCTGCGATTGCGGAACTGGGCCTACGAGGGGCTGCCGGGCGCGCTCGCCGTGCGTTGGACCGGTTATGCGGCGTCCTTCGCGACGGTGCTTCCCGCGATCGAGGAAGGGCGGTTTTTGATCGAGGGATTGATGACGCATGCCGGAACGCCGAGGCTTGGCAAGACGGCGCCCCCCGCCGCCGACCCCTCTTCTCAAGGCCTGCCCGCGGGCAGGCGGAGGGGAGGCGTTCGCCTGGGTCGGCTGTGGGTGCTGGGCGGGCTTTTCCTCGTCCTTCCCATGCTGTGGCCGCGGCTCTTCTTCCCTCTCGTCTGGGGCGGCGTTTCCCTCCTCATCGAGCCCTCTCTCGCCCGGGAAAAGCCCGAGCGCTCCTGGCTGGCGCGCTTTCTCCAGGGGAAGCGCTCGGGCGTCTACGCCCTGATGGCGTCAGGCTTGCTGTGCGGATTTTTTTGGGAGCTCTTTAATTTCTGGTCTTGGTCGAAATGGGTCTACACGATACCCTGGCCCTCCGGCCCGAAGCTCTTTGAAATGCCGTGGTTGGGCTATGCCGGCTTCGCGCCTTTCGCCCTCGAATGCGAGAGTTTCCGTCAATGGTTCGAGTGGAGGTGGGCCCGAGCGTCCGGGCCCGCGAGGGCGGCATGGGCCGCGGGCCTCGCCGCCTTTTCCCTGTATGCGTTCGCGGCGATCGACGGGACGACGGCGCGCGGTCTTCCAAGCCGGCAAGCAGCAACAACCACTTCTGAGCCCCATTTAATATATACTCATCGGCTAACGTCGACAAAGGAGGAACAGGCATGAGATACTTCGCGCTTTTGGGACGTCTGTGCTACGCCGCGATCTTCGTGATGGCCGGCCCCAGCCATTTCAGGGCCGCCACGATCGCCTATGCGGCGGCGCAAGGGGCGCCCTTCCCTTCGATCACCGTCCCGATCTCCGGAGCGATGGCGATCCTCGGGGGGCTCAGCATCGCCCTGGGCTACAAGGCCCGTTGGGGCGCGTGGCTGATCGCGGCCTTCCTGATCCCCGTCACCCTCTCCATGCACCGCTTCTGGGGGTTGACCGACCCGCAAGCGGCGATGCTGCAGCAGGTCATGTTCATGAAGAACGTCTCGATGCTGGGGGCGGCGCTTCTCATCACCCAAGTCGGGTCGGGGCCGTTGAGCGTCGGGGACTGAGATCGAGTCCGTCAAGAGCCCGACGCCGGGCTCTCGGGCCGGGCGCTTGAATCCGAAGCCGCCCGGTAGTATGATGAAAGGCAGCGCCGCCGCGCGAGCGACGATGGCGGGGCGCGAAATCCGGTAAAAAGGCGGATATCAAAAATGGCAAACAAGAAAATTTCTTCATCAAACGCGAAGGCCGTCAGGGGGAAATCCTCCTCCACGACGCAGACACCCCGCTCTCGGGGGCAGGAAAAGGCCAAGGCCCCGCGCCTGCCGGTGGCCGCCTATAAAAAACAGCTTCTGGAAATGCAGGAAAGCCTCAGCCGCACCGTGATCGCCAGGCCGATGCGGGAGACCGGACGGGAAGAGCCCGGCGACGAGGCCGATCAGGCGAGCCAATCGCTGGAGAAAGAGATTCTCTTTGAGCTCTCGGGAAACGAGCGCTTGATGCTCGATCAAATCGAGGCCGCCCTCAAGCGGATCAAGCAGGGGACTTACGGGATTTGCGAGCACTGCCGTCGACCCATCCCCAAGGCCCGCTTGGACGCCATTCCTTACACGCGCTACTGCCTCGCCTGCCAGAGTTCCTCGGAGCGCGTCGTGGAGTCTCCCGCGGAGGCCGTGGAGCCGACGCCGGGACTGGAAGAGACGGCCGCCGCCGTCGAAGGGGAGCCTTAAACCGGCCTGGCTGGCGACTTGAAAATTTAATAAGAGGAAGGCACCCTTCAGGTAGCGCCATGCGCTACTGGATATTTCAAGGCACCGACATCAAGGGCCCCTTCAGTCCCGGCGAGATCGAGGCTTCCGGAGGGGTCGCTCCGGAAGCCCTTGTCTGCGAGGAGACGCGGTCGGGAGCCAGCGAGTTGGATTGGAAGCCGGCGGCCGAAATCGGAGATCTCGGCGTGGCGCTCTCGCCTTCCTCGGCGTCCGAGCCGATCCTGGCGTCTTCTCCAGGGGAGGCTCCGGTGTCCCAAGTCGCGGGCCTTGGGCCGTATGCGGAGGCCGCCGCAATCCCGGGGGCGTGGCCCGGGGGCGAGATCGGCTGGGGCGAGGGAGCCGCCGAATCGATCGAAAGTCTCGTGTTCCTGGAGTTTGGCGCCGAGGAGCTCCTCTTCGGCGGCTCCGGATTCGGGTTTTTTTCATGGGCCGATCTTCCGTCAGCCGCTCCTCCCGCCGCCGCGCCTCCCCAGCCATCTCCGGCCGCCGTGGCACCGCCTCCGCCGCCGGCGCCCTCGGAGCCTCCCGCGCCGCTTCCTTCGCATGCGGCCGACGACGAACCAGCCGCCCC
>DAHVWT010000037.1 GCA_027327915.1 Elusimicrobiota bacterium | reverse complement strand
AAGTTTCCCTTGGGTACATCGAGTCAACGAACCTGAAAGCCAAGAATGTCATCCGCAGGGCCTATGGCTACAGGGACAAGGCCTACATGAAGCTCAAAATCATCCAAGCCTGCACCCCTTGGATGGGTGTATTCCGTCCTTGGGGCTGGACGCACGCTCACAATTTTTTGTCATGAGCCAAAAAAATCAAGGGATCAGCGATCTAAATATAACCACTAATGCACATTAACATATTGACTTCCCAAGGCTACGATGGCACGCGGGTCGCGGTTCATGCGCCGCAGGCCCGTTCCCACGGCGCGCTTGAGGCCCGGAAGAGCGCCGAAGAAATGATTGTGCGAGACCTCCCGGCGCAGCCGCTTCCAGAGGGGTTCGATCGGGTTCATGTCCGGCGAATACTTCGGCAGGAAGAAGAGCTTGAGCCTCCTGTGCCGCGCGAGCCAAGGCTGCAAGGCCCGGCCTTTGTGCCAACCCGCGTTGTCCGCGACGACCACGATGCATCCGCGCGGGCAATGGCGCAAAAGATGCCGGAGAAAGCGCCGGAAGTGTCCCCCGTTGATCGTGGGAGCCAGTCGATGATGGACGCGTCCGCGAACCACGTCTATGGCGCCGAAGATATGGGTTTTGCGCCGATCGCCGGGCCACGCCCGAACGCGGACCTGTTGCCCACGAAGGCCCCAAGCGCGCGTGAGCGTGGGATTGAGCTGGACGGTCGCCTCGTCGGCAAAGAGCAGGGTCAAGCTCCGGTAATGCCGGGCGCAATCCAGCAGGAGCGCCAGGGCCCGTTTTTTTTAGCGCGATCACGGGGATTCCTGCCGGGGAGCTCATGCGTCGGCCGCAAGAGGCGGCACCCCTGCTTATGAAGCTGACGCCGGACTTGCTCATCGCTCAATCGAACCCGCCATCGGCGCTGGATGCAGGCGGCCAAACGCCTGCAATCCCAGTTGCTGAAAGGATGCCCCAGGCTGCGCGGGCCCGTGCGCACCCATTCGACGACCTGCTCCCATTGCCCGGCGGAGAGCCGGGACCGGCGTCCGGGGCCGCGCCCCACGCGCAAAAGCCCGCCGAGCCCTTCCCGATTGAAGCGTCCGACGAAAGAGGAAACGCTTTGCCGGCAGCGCCCGATGCGCTGGGCGATGTCTTGAAACGAGACGCCCGCGGCCGCCCATTGCACAGCTTGGAGACGATCCCGCAGGCGACGATTGGGTTCGCGCTTGAGCCTCATGGCCAGCGCGCGCAGCGGAACGGAGCGCTTCAATCCGACTGTTCTCGGCATAGGTCCTCCCTTGTGGAAGGAGCCTATCAAATCGAGAGCGAATGTTAAACTGCATTAGTGGTTATATTTAGAAGCGGGAGGAGATCTGCTTCGGTTTCAGTTCGGCTATTGATAAATAACGACGCGGGGCTTTGGATTGAGACGAAGGACCGCCTGGCGGCTTAGCAGCGGCTTGTCATTCTTGTAGAAAAGCTTGAGTCCGGCGAATTGCACGGGCTCGCGCGCGATCTCGCGCTCGTAAATCTTTCTCTTGGCGGACGGCGAGCCGTAGCCGTCCATCACCATGACGATCTGCACGCGCGGATCAAGGCGCACGCGGCGATAACGGCGCAGCATGGCGTCGGTGAACCGATGGACGATTAAAATCTTGGGCGGGAGCCCCCGATCCGCGACGATCGTCGCAAGCTCTTTCACGGCGACGTTGACATCCTCGGCGTCGGCCGAACCAATGCGTTGTCCCGGACGCAAGCCCCTCGCCATTTCGAACTCCGGATCGAGCGCCAGATGCACATCCGGCTGCTCTAAATAGGGGCGCATCCAATCGAGCTCCCGGCGCACCGTGCTTCGTCCGACCTGCGCGTCCAGAACGACAATCCAGCCCCGGGACCTCGCCCAGCCGATGACTTCCTCGATGACCGGCTTCGGCATGCGCTGGCGGTAGAGGCCGTCCTCCCGGGGATGATTCGAGGCCACATCGGCGACGAGTTCGAGTCCGGGACGCACCTTCGCCGAAGGATCGGACTTCTGCCATAGCGCGGCCTCGCGCGCGAGGCGGTCCATCATCTCATGGGGCGCGAACTCCCCAAGAATGCCCATGTTCTTGGATAGCGGGTTTCCATAAAAGGTGACGATCAGGCTGCCGGGCAAGAGCGGCCCGGGGGGCAGAGCGGGGAGCTGATCGGCTCCCGCCGCCAGAAGGCCGCAGACCATCAAGCCTTGGAGCGCGCGTCGGCGGCCGGATTTTTTAATTCTAAATCGGAATGAAATAATCTGTATTTCAGCGCCAGAGATTGGCGATCTCGTCGCCGACGGCGTCCGAAGGGAAGTTCTCATCGTTGGAAAGGACCACGACGCCGAGTTTTTTCTCGCGGTCGAGGCGATTATAGGTGCATGTCCCGGTCCATCCTCCCTCATGGGACACGACCTTCCCATCGGGGGAAATGTCCCAGCCGAAACCATAGCGGGTCGCGCTTCCATCGGCCAACCGTCCGCTCCTCCAGGCGCGGTCGAGCATCGCGGCCGAGACGGGAGGGCGATCGAACAGCGCCCGATCCCACAACAAGAGGTCGCCGACCGTCGAGAACAGATTCCCGTCTCCGACGAGCTGCTCGGTGTCGTTGCGAGCCGGCTCGAAGCCGCCGTTTCTCTCGGCATACCCATCGGCGCGCCCATCGATGACCTGCCCGAGATGATCCAGAACGACGGAGCGGGACATCCGGAGAGGCCGAAAAACGTTCTCCCTCAAAAACTCCCCGAGACCGACGCCCGAGGCCCGCTTCACGAGCAGGCCCAGCATGTTGTAGGCGGTGTTGGAATAGTGATAGCGCGTCCGGGGCTCAAAGAGCAGGGGCTTGGCCAGCATGAGCTTGGCCGCGTCTTCGTTGGTCATATGATGGTAATCCACGCCGCTTCCCATCTCGGTATAGTCGTCGAGCCCCTCGACCATATGGAGCAGGTCGACGACGCGGATCGAACGGGCCCGCGGGTCGACGGCCTCGGAGAATTCCTGGAGGTAGTCTCCCACCGGCCGATCGAGGAAAATCCGTCCGCGCTCGGCAAGGATCATGACGGCCATCGCCGTGAATTGCTTCGAAACCGAAGCCAGATCAAACCTCATGTCCGGAGTCAACGGCGTCCTCCGCGCGATATTGGAATGGCCGTAGCCCCGCTGAAAAACGACCTTCCCGTCCTTGACGACGCCGACGACGGCTCCCGGGCCGTCCGGAGAGAGGCGTTTAGCGACGATGGCGTCGATCCGCCTTGAGATACGTTCGTCGCTTCGGGCCGGGCCTCCGGGACGCTGATCGAGGACGCGACTTCGATCAAGGTTGTTGTTCACCGCCGCCCAAGACCGCGCGTTGTCCCAAGCATCGGCCAACGATCCTGGATGCGCGGATACCTGGGCTATCGCCGCACCGAACGGAAGCGCCAGCATCAAGAAAGTCTTCAACAGCATTGGGAAATATTTAAATCGAAAACTCCTGGATTACCTGGGGCTTTAGTCCCAGAGAAGGGAAGGCCAAAAGGCCCAAGAGGCGATGGCTTGCGACCTTCCCCGCCCCGGAGTCAGATCCGTACGGTCTCGAAATCCGCTTCGGGCTTATCAAGCCGCGATATATATATGAAAATATGATCCTATAACTATTGAATAGAATTAACATTAATGATAGCATCGAAATATTATTCGAACAATTTTAAACGATGAAGAACCATCGCCGCAACAACAACAAGAGGGCGAGAAAAAAATGTTGACCGTGGCGGTCTCCATTCTGCTTCTCGGCGCCCTTGTTTCAGCCCTCACGGCCCGGCTCCCACGGGTTGCCGCCTCGGTATCCTTGGCGTCCCTGGTCATGGGCTGCCTGTCCGGCCTTGCGGCGGCGATTGAAAGCGCGGCCCTGGGCGGATCACTGGAGATCGCGAGACCCTGGTCCTTGCCCTCGGCGCGTCTGGCCGTATCGCTGGACGGCTTGTCGATTTTCTTCTTGCTCACGGTGCTCATCGTCAGCCTCTTATCCGGGATTTACGGGGAGGCCTATATCCGCCGTTCCGAAGGACTATCAAAATGCGCGTCTCTCAGGCCCTTGTTCCTTATATTGACCGCGTCCATGGCCACTGTCGTCTGCGCGCAAAACGCCGTCCTTTTCCTGTTCGCCTGGGAAGCGATGGCTTTGTCCAGTTTCTTTCTCGTCATCGTCGAGGACGAGCATCCCGAGACGCGGCGCGCCGGCCTGATCTATTTCATCTGCACGCATACCGCGACCTTGGCCCTCTTCGTTCTTTTCGCGATCCTGGGCCGCGCCACCGGCACTCTGGGCTTCGAGGGGATGCGGGCGGCGATGCCCTCCGGCGCGGGGCAATCCGGCCTATTGCTGATGCTCGCCCTGATCGGGTTCGGCATGAAGGCCGGCATCGCCCCCTTCCACTTCTGGCTGCAGGAGGCGCATCCGGCATCGCCGAGCCACGTGTCGGCCGTCATGTCCGGCATCGTCATCAAGGTCGGGATCTACGGATTTCTCAGGCTGATCTGGCTTCTGCGATCCGTTCCCAATTTCTGGGCGATCGCCTTGGTCCTGGCCGGCGCGGTGTCCGGCGTCGGAGGCGTCCTCTTCGCTCTGGCGCAGCATGATTTGAAGCGTCTGCTGGCGTATCACAGCGTCGAGAACATCGGGATCATCGCGCTGGGCCTGGGGCTGGGCTGCCTGGGACTCTCGCATCATAGGCCCGAGCTCGCGCTCTTGGGTTTCGCGGGCGCGATCCTGCACACGCTCAACCACGCCCTGTTCAAATCGCTCCTCTTCCTCGGCAGCGGGGCCTTCGCCCAAGCGCTCGGCACGCGGAACATCGAGGCCGGCGGAGGATTGCTGAAACGGATGCCTTGGACATCGGCGCTCTCGTTGGTCGGGGCCGCGGCGATCTCGGGAATACCGCCGTTCAACGGGTTCGTCAGCGAATGGCTGGTCTACATGGCGTCGATCTCCGCCGTGACGGCCGGCGAGGCAAGGCTTGCCGCCGTCTCGATCGGAGGGTTGGCGCTTATCGGGGGATTGGCGATGGCCTGCTTCACGAAGGCCTATGGGACCCTCTGCCTGGGCGTCCCCCGAACCGAAGCCGCCAAGTCCGCCCGGGACCCGGGGCCCGTCATGATCGCTCCCATGGCGGCGCTGGCGGCGCTGTGCGCTTTCATCGGCCTCTGGCCAGGCCCCGCGCTTTCCCTCGTAGAAAGCGCGGCCGCCGCCGTGTGCGGCCTGGATTTGCAGGCAGCCCATCTCGCGTTGGCGGGCTTCGTCGAAAACGCCCGCGTGATCGGATTCGTCGGCGCCGGCGTCATCGTCATCGGAGGGCTGCTGGCGGCCGCGAGGTCTTTCTTGCTGGGCGGACGCGTCACGCCGGGCGTCACTTGGGGCTGCGGCTTTCCGGCTCCCACGGCGCGGATGCAGTATACCGCGTCGTCCTACGCCCAGCCGCTCACGCGCGCCTTCGCGCCCGTGCTCGGCGTGCGCGAGCACTTTGACGCTTCCGCCGGCTACTGGCCCGAAAAATACGATTTCTCGACCCATACCGACGACCGTGTCCTGGACGGCTTGCTGGTTCCTCTCGGCTCGACCACGGTGGGCCTGTTGGCGTGGATCAAGCGCCGGCAGAAGAGCCGGCTCCAATACTATCTGCTGTCCGTCGCCGTTTTCTTGCTGATTTTGTTGGCATGGAAGCTTTAGCGCCGAGGAGGCCATGGATCTCAGTTTGAGCGACGCCGCGAGAATGCTCGGCGTTTCCGAATCCGAAGTCTCGCGCTGGATCAAAGACGAGGGCCTGTCGGCGTTCATGATCAACAGCCGCTACTGGCTCAACCGGGTGGATCTTCTCGAATGGGCGAACCGCCGCAAGATCCCGGCGGCGGCCCTCTACCAACCGCCGGAAGGCCGGGGCAGCCCTTTCCAACTCGACTTGTTCCTGGAGGGCCATATCCACTACGACGTCCCCGGCAACGGCAAGAAGGACGTGATGGCAGCCATAGCGGAGCGCCTGCCGCTTCCCAGCGCGCGCGAGAAGGCTCTGGCGGCGCAGGCGCTTTGGGACCGGGAAGCCACGAGCGCGACCATCATCGACGGCATCGCCATTCCGCACGCGCGCAGCCCCCTGATCTTCGGCGTCGACCGGCCGATCGTGACCCTTTGTTTCTTGAAGAACGCGGTGTCCTTCAAGGAGGCCGACGCGGCCCCTGTCCAGATCGTCTGGACTTTGGTCAGTCCCACGATCCGCGTCCACTTGGCCATCCTGGCGAAGGTCGCCGCCGCGCTGCACGACGCCGAGTTCCGGCGCCTGCTCGATAAGCCCGCCGCCGCTCCGGAGCTGATCGCTCGCCTGAGGCAGGCCGGATGACTCTGATATTGGCCGCCGTGCTCGCCCTGGGCGCCGCGGCCCTTCTGTCCGGCCTCTTTTCTCGCCATGACCCATGGGCCCGAAGCGCCGTGATCGCCGGCTTGGCGGCGGCTGCGGCCTGCGCAGGCGCTCTCGCCGAGCGGGCGCTCGCGGGGCGGGAAGTTCCCGACCTGCTTGGGCCTTGGCTTCTCCCCGGGGCCGTGTTTCATGTCGGCATCGATCCGTTGTCCGCCTGTTTCCTCCTGCTCGTCCTGATCGTTGGCTGCTGCGCCGGCCTTTACGGCGAAGGCTACATCGCGGCATCGCATGGCCACGTCCCGTCGACTCCCGCGCGCTTTTTCTTCCTCGTCTTGGTTGGCTCGATGGCCCTGCTCGTCGCCGCCCGCAACGCCCTTCTTTTCATGGTCGCCTGGGAAACGATGGCGTTGTCCGCTTTCGGCCTAGTTTCCTGCGAGCACGGCAAGCCCGAAGTCCGCAAGGCCGGGCTCCTCTACCTTCTGTGCACGCATGTCGGCTCGCTCTGCCTGCTCGCGCTTTTCGCGCTCTTGGGGAGCAACGCCGGGTCGCTGGAATTCAGCGCCTTCGCAGCGGCTCCGCCGCTGCCTGCGGCATGGACAACGGCGGCCTTTCTGCTGGCGCTGGTGGGTTTCGGCATGAAGGCCGGTTTCATGCCGTTGCATATTTGGCTTCAGGAGGCCCATCCGGCGGCTCCAAGCCACGCCTCGGCCGCCATGTCCGGCGTGATGATCGAGATGGGCCTCTACGGTCTGTTGCGCCTGCTGGCTCTCTTGGGCCCGATCTCGCTTGAAGCGGCTTTCTTTCTGGTCGCGCTCGGTCTTGTCACCGCCGTCTTCGGCATCCTGTTCGCCATGACACAGCGCGACTTCAAACGCCTTCTGGCCTACAGCAGCATCGAGAACATCGGCATCATCCTCACCGCCGCCGGCCTGGGGTGTTACGGTCTAGCCAGGAACAACTCCTCTTTGGCCTTGCTCGGCTTCGCCGCAGCGATCCTCCACACGCTCAACCATGGGCTGTTCAAGTCTCTGCTGTTCCTTTCGGCCGGCGCCGTCTATCAGGCCGTGGGCACGAGGGACATCGAGGCCTGCGGCGGTCTGCAAAAGCGGATGCCTTGGACGTGCGCCCTGACGGCCATCGGGGCCGCGGCCATTTGCGGCCTGCCTCCGCTCAACGGATTTACCGGCGAGTGGCTGATTTACAGCTGGCTGTTGAGGCCGGGGGCGGGGCATGGTCTGCTCCTTGGCGGACTCGCCGCCGCGATCCTGGCCGTCGTCGGCGCCTTCGCCGTCGTGACGTTTTCAAAGTGCTACGGCCTGACCTGCCTTGGGCAACCGCGCTCGGCAACCGCGAGCGCGGCCCGGGAAGCCTCCTGGATCATGCTCGGCCCGATGGCGCTTTTGGCGGCGCTTTGCGTCGGGATCGGCCTCTTCCCGGGACCGGCGATCCGGATCGCTTTCACGGCGGCCGGAGACGTCGCGCGCGCCGCGGGGCCGGCCGCCGCGGCGAGTTCCGAGGAATGGTCGCGCCTTCTGAGCGTCATCGGCCTGCTCGGCGTCGGGGTGTGCGCGTTGAGCGCGCTGCTGTGGCTGTTCCGGAAGTCCCTCTTGCACCGGCGGGAAGTCGCCCGGGGGCCGACCTGGGGCTGCGGATTCTCCGCTCCGACGGCACGGATGCAATACACCGGGTCGTCTTATCCCGTGCCGCTCACGAGAGTTCTCGCGGCGGCGCTCGCGACCCGGGAGGAAGCCCACCCGCCGGTCGGCTATTGGCCGGACAAGGCGGCCTATGAGAGCAGGACGCCCGACCCGGCGCTAGAGCGCTGGCTCCCAGCCCTGACGGCGAAAGTCGAGGGGTGGATCTCGGTGCCGCGGCGGCTCCAGTACGGACGCCTCCAGCTCTATCTTCTCTACGTCTCCGCCTTCCTGGTGATGACCCTCTTATGGAAACTTTAAAGCTCGTGGCGTCCGACCTCCTGATGGTCGTCTTCGCGCCCCCCATCATGCTCGGCATCATCGCCAAGACGAAGGCCGCGGTCGCGGGCCGCAAGGGCCCGCCGGTCTTGCAGCCGCTTTACGACACGATCAAGCTCCTCGGCAAGGGAGCCGTCTACAGCAAGACGACGACCTGGATGTTCCGGCTCGGTCCCGTCGTGTCGCTGGCCGCCGTCATCGCCGCCGCGGCGCTCGTGCCCCTGGCTCGCGCGCCGCTGATCTCCTTCAACGGCGACGCCATCCTCTTTGTCTACCTGTTCGCTCTCGGCCGCTTCGTCACGATCACCGCGGCGTTGGACACCGGATCGAGCTTCGAGGGCATGGGCGCCAGCCGGGAGGCGGCCTTCTCGAGTTTTGCCGAGCCGGCCCTGATCCTGGCCTTCGCGAGCCTGGCCTACCGGTCCGGCGGGCTCACCTTGGCGCGGATGTTCGCTCCCTACGGAGGTCCGAGCGCCGCGGCCAGCACGGTCCTGGCCTTGGGCAGCCTTTTCGTCGTGCTCTTGGCGGAGAACTCCAGAATCCCGGTCGACGATCCCAATACGCACCTGGAGCTCACGATGATCCACGAGGTCATGGTCCTCGATCACGGAGGGCCGGACCTAGCCTTCATCCTTCACGGAGCGGAACTCAAACTGGCGCTGATGGCGAGCCTCCTGGTGCGGCTGGTGATGCCCGAGATGCCCCTGGTGGGAGCCGTCGGCTCTCTGATCCTGGGGCTGGCCGCCACGGCGGTCGTGATCGGCCTGGTCGAATCGAGCATGGCGCGGCTGCGCCTGATCAGGGTGCCGCAGTTGCTGGTCGCCGCGATCTGCGCGGCGACCTTCGGCCTCCTACTCACCTTGAGATAACACCATGGAACAATTCTCCCAATTGCTGCTCGCCTTCATCGTTTTCCTAAGCCTGTATCTGCTCGGATCCTCCTCCTTGACGGGCTGCATCAACATCATGGCCCTTCAAGGAATGTGCTTGGGATTCCTTCCCTTGACCGTCCGCGCGGAGGGCTTTCATTCCCGGACGCTCCTGCTCGCGGCCGGGATGTTCATCCTCAAGGGCTTCCTGATCCCGCGCATCCTCTTGTACGCCATTCGCGAGGTGAAGATCCGGCGCGAAATCGAGCCGATGATCGGCTATGCCCCGTCGCTCTTGCTCGGCGCGGTCCTCATCGGCGTGTCTTTCGTGCTCGCGGAGCGGCTGCCGGTGCCGGCCGGGCTTCGGACGAGCCTGCTGATACCCGTGTCGCTGGCGACGGTCATGATGGGGATGCTCATGATGATCAGCCGGATCAAGGCGATCACCCAGGTCATCGGCTACCTCGTCTTCGAGAACGGCGTCTACCTCTTCGGCCTGGCCATCGCCTACGAGGTTCCCTGGCTCATCGAAATGGGCGTCCTGCTGGACGTTTTCGTCGCCGTGTTCGTCATGGGAATCATCATCAACCATATCGCGCGCGCGTTCGACTCCATCAGCACGGAGAAGCTGACGCGCCTCAACGACTAGCATGATCTACCTTCTCCTCGTCGGCGTGCCCCTCCTCGTCGGACTCCTGGCGCTCGCCGTGGACAACGACGAGCGGCGCCCGTGGCTTCTTCCTTTCGGCTTCGCGATTCACGCCTCGATCGTCGCGGCCTGCTGGCGGACCCTGCCCGGGCCCGCCATGGACGGCTGGCTGCGGATCGACGATTTGGGCCTTCTCGTGCTGAGCCTGGCGAGCGCGATGCTTCTTGTCTGCTCCGTTTACTGCTTGGAGTATCTCCGGTTGCGACGGGAGAGGCGCAATCGGCTCTTCACGGCCTGCCTCTCCTTCGTTCTGGCCGCCGTAAGCCTCGTCGCCGTGAGCCACCACATGGGCCTGCTGTGGGTCGGGATGGAGGCGGCCACGCTCGCCATCGCGCCTCTCGTCTATTTCAACCACAACGAAAGGTCGCTGGAGGCCACTTGGAAATACCTGATGATGGGCTCGTTGGGGATCGGCTTGGCGCTCCTGGGGACCTTTTTTCTCACGCTCGCGACGTTCCCCTTCCAGGGGCCCGGCGATCCCCTGCTCATCGACACGCTCCTCTCGCGGGCCGGGACGCTTTCTCTGCCGTGGCTGAAGGGAGCTTTTATCTTCCTTCTGGTCGGCTACGGGACGAAGATGGGCTTGGCGCCGCTTCACTCTTGGAAGCCGGACGCCTACGGCGAGTCTCCGGGCGTGGTCGGGGCGATCCTAGCCGGCGTCATCACGGCCTGCCCCTTCCTGGGCATACTGCGCGCCTTTCAGGTCTGCGCCGCCGCCGGGATCGCGGGCTTCGCCCAAAGCATTCTCGTGATGATCGGGCTTCTCTCGATGGCGACCGCGGCCGTCTTCATCATCGGCCAGCGCGACTTCAAGCGGATGCTGGCCTATTCCAGCGTCGAGCAGATGGGCATCCTCGCGCTGGGCGTGGGGTTGGGCCCGGCGGGGAGCTTCGCGGCGCTGCTTCATATGATCAATAACGGATTGACCAAGGGCGTGCTGTTTCTCTCCGCCGGCAACATCCACCGCGCCTTCGGCGGAAAGACCATGGACCACGCCCACGGGGCGTTGCGGCGCGCGCCGGTGTCCGCCGCGCTGTTTCTCCTGGGCTTTGTGGCCGTCACCGGCTCGCCCCCGTTCGCGCCGTTCGTCAGCGAGTTCTCCATCCTGCGCGCGGCCGTCAACGGCCATCGGCTCGGGGTGGCTCTGGGTTTCGTCGGCCTGCTCGCCGTCATCTTCATAGGAATGGCCACGACCGTCTTGTCGGTCGTCTACGGGCTCCCCCCGAGCAGCGACTCCAAACAGTCCCTGCAAGGCGATTCTCCGCTCATGATCGCGGCTCCGCTCGTCTTCATGGCCGTCGTGGTTTTCCTCGGCCTGTGGCTGCCGGACTGGCTGACGACGGTCTTGGGCGGCGCGGCCAAGCTGCTCAACACGGGCGCGGCATGAGCCCGACATCCCGCTTCGCATCGATCCGCAACGGGGAAGCGCTCGACTTCTCCATGATTCCCGTCGTGCCGATGGATGAGTTTCGCTCCGCCATCCTCAAGATGGCCGCGGCAAATCACCGGCTTTGCGCGCTGTTCGGCGCCTCCAAGGACGGGCGCCCGCCGGGCGGCCTTCTCGCCGTGCTCGCCGACGATATCGGCGGGAAGCTGTACCTGGCGGCGTCGCGGCCCGTGGCGAGCTACCCCTCGCTGACGCCCGACCTGCCCCAGGCGCACCTTTTCGAGCGCGAGATTCACGAGGACTGCGGCATCGTTCCGGAGGGGCACCCTTGGCTCAAGCCCGTGCGCCAGGTCCCGCCGGACAAGGTCGCGTTCTTCCAAGAGCGGGGCGCCGAGGTCCATGAAGTCGCCGTGGGACCGATCCACGCCGGGATCATCGAGCCGGGTCATTTCCGCTTCCAGTGCCATGGGGAAACGGTGCATCATCTGGAGATTCAACTCGGCTACCAGCATCGCGGGGCGGAGCGCCTGCTCGGCGCGGGACCCGACCGGAGGTCTTTGTCAGTGGCCGAGTCGATCTGCGGCGACACGGCCGTCGCCCACGCCTGGGCCTACTGCGCGGCCAAGGAAGCCCTGGCCGGGGCCGCCCCCAGCCTGCGGGGCGAGGCGATCCGGGCGATCCTTCTTGAGACAGAGCGGCTCGCCAACCACATCGGCGACATCGGCGCCATCAGCAACGACGCGGGCTACCTTCCGGCCACCGCTTATTTTGGGCGCATGCGCGGCGACTTTCTCAACATGCTGATGGTCGTCTCCGGCAACCGTTACGGCAAGGGCATCCTCAAACCGGGCGGCACGCTCTTCGACATCCCGGACGAGATGCGGGCTTCCATGATCGAGACCGTCAGGCGCTCCATCGTTCAAGTCAAGGAAGTGGGAGAGATGTTCTTCGGCGAGCCCTCCGTGATCTCGCGCCTTGAGGAGACCGGCGTCGTCTCCCGCAAACTCTGCGAGGACCTGGGGCTCGTGGGGGTCTGCGCCAGGGCGGCCGGGGCCGACCGGGACGTGCGGCAGGACCATCCCCTCGGCCTCTTCCGCTTCCGCCATATCCCCGTCATCAGGTTGAACTCCGGAGACGTGTTCGCCCGCGCGATGGTGCGGTTCCTGGAAGCGCAGCGATCGCTCGATTTCCTGCGCGGCCTCCTCGACCATCTCCCGGAGGGCACGACGACGGTTCCTTGCGGCGAGCCGGGGCCGAACCGGCTCGCGGTCTCGCTCATCGAGGGCTGGCGGGGCGAAATTTGCCATGTCGCGAAGACCGGCCGCGACGGAAGATACGAGTGGCACAAAGCCGTCGATCCGTCCTTCCACAACTGGATCGGAGTCGCGATGGCCATGCGCGGCGGCGAGATCTCGGATTTTCCTCTATGCAACAAGAGCTTCAATCTCTCTTACGCGGGCCATGACTTGTAGAAGGAACCGTCTCCGATGATCGATATCCTCAAAAACCGCATCAAGCAGGGCTACCGGACGTCGAAGTTTCCCAACGAGGACCCGGGGCTTCCGGATCGTTTCCGGGGACGGCCGACGCTCAGGCCCGAGCTTTGCGCGGCGGGCTGCACGGCCTGCATCGACGCTTGCCCGACGCGGGCCATCGAGCATCGCGATCCTCCCGGCAAGGCCGATGGGAAAAACGTCCCGCTCGCTCTCGACCTGGGGCGCTGCCTCTTCTGCGGCGAGTGCACGACGGCGTGTCCCGAGGGCGCCGTCACCTTCACCAAGGATCATCGCCTGGCGGCCAACCGCCGGGAAGACCTGCTCGTGACCACGGAGGAGGCCAGGCTGGCCGAATCGCTCAACGAGGAGATGCGCCGTCTCTTCGGGCGGTCCCTCAAGCTGCGCCAGGTGAGCGCCGGCGGCTGCGGCGCCTGCGAGGCGGAGCTGACCGCGCTCGGCAACGTCGTCTTCGATCTCGGCCGTTTCGGGATACAGTTCGTGGCCTCGCCGCGCCACGCCGACGGCCTGGTGATCACGGGACCGGTGACGCGCAACATGCGCGAGGCCTTGCGCATCGCCTACGAGGCCGTCCCGTCTCCGCGTCTCGTGATCGCCGTCGGCGCCTGCGGCATCAGCGGCGGGCCGTTCATCGGCTCCGAGGACCATCTCGGCGGCGCGGCCTCGGCAGTCCCCGTCGATCTTTTCATCCCGGGCTGCCCGCCGCACCCCGTCACGATCTTGGACGGCATGCTGCGGCTGCTCGGCAGGCTCAAGGAAGACCGCGTCCGGGGGGCCTGATGGAGCGCGAATCAAGAGGCAGGAATCGGGAGAATGGCGGCGGCGCTGTTTCGCGTTAAGGTTCACGCCGGAGACAAGCACGACCGGCTGGTCTCCGTGAGCGCCACCGCCTTCGCGGCGTGGGTGCGCGCCAAACCCGAGCAGGGCCGGGCCAATCAATCCATGCTCGCGCTGCTCGGCAGGCGGCTCGGCGTCAATCCCAAGCGCTTGCGCATCATCAAGGGCTCGAAGAGGACCAACAAGATCGTCGCCCTTCTCGGTCCCTCCTGAGGAGTCTCGGCCCGACGTCCCATGCCGCCGGCCTGGTCACGGCTTTGGCGGCGGCGCCGACCTCCTTGCCGCTGTTTCCTTAAGCCGGAACTTTCGTCTTGAGGCGATCCTTGAGGGCGTCGTACTGCCGCCATAGCTCTTTCGGCAGCGCCGCGCCGAACTGATCGAAGAAGACCTTCACGCCGTCAAGCTCGGCCGCCCAGTCCTCGGCTTTGACCTCCAGGAGCTTGTCCATGGCGCCCTCGGGCAGATTCAGGCCGGCGAGGTCCAGGGCGCCCTTGGCCGGCACGAACCCGATCGGGGTCCGCGCGGCCTTTCCCTTGCCGTGGCAGCGCGCTAAAATCCACTCGATCACGCGCAGGTTCTCGCCGTAGCCGGGCCAGAGGAACTGACGGTTCTCGTCCTTGCGAAACCAGTTGACGTGGAATATCTTCGGAGGACACGACATACGCCCGCCCATCTGGAGCCAATGGCCGAAGTAGTCGCCCATGTTGTAGCCGCAAAAAGGAAGCATCGCCATCGGGTCGCGGCGGACCTCGCCGACCTTGCCGACCGCGGCGGCGGTGCGCTCGGAGGACACGGTCGCGCCCGCATAGACCCCGTGCGCCCAATCGAGGGCCTCGAAGACCAGCGGCGCGAGGCGCTCGCGGCGCCCCCCGAAGATGATCGCCGAGATCGGCACGCCTTGGGGGTCCTCCCAGTTCGGCGCGATCGACGGGCATTGGCTCGCCGGCGCGGTGAAGCGGCTGTTCGGGTGGGCTCCCGGCACCGGCTTGCCGTCGGCGTCCCTGAGGCCCGGCGTCCAAGGCTTGCCGTCCCAGGAGGTGCCCGACGCCGGAGGCTCCCCCTCGCCATCCTCCCACCAGACGGAGAGGTCGTCGCCGAGGAGCACGTTGGTGAAAATCGTGTTCTTCCTGATCGTGGCGATGGCGTTTGGATTGGTCTTGGAGTTGGTGCCGGGCGCCACGCCGAAGAAACCGGCCTCGGGGTTGCAGGCCCACAGCCGGCCGTCGCGGCCCACCCGCAGCCAGGCGATGTCGTCTCCCAGGGTCCAGATCTTATATCCCTTGGCCTTGAGGCCCCGCGGGGGGATGAGCATGGCGAGGTTGGTCTTGCCGCACGCCGAGGGGAAGGCCGCGGTCACGTAGTCGGTCTTTCCGTCCTTCTCGATGCCGAGGATGAGCATGTGCTCGGCGAGCCAGTTCTCCTGGCGCGCTTGCCAGGAGGCGATGCGCAGGGCGAGGCATTTCTTGCCCAGCAGGGCGTTGCCGCCGTAGGCCGAGCCGGTCGAGACGACGGCGTTGTCCTCGGGAAAATGAAGGATCAGCCTGCGCCGGACGTCCAGGTCGGCCCGCGTGTGCAGGCATTTCGTGAAGGAACCGTCGGTTCCCAGATGATCGAGCACCTTGCTCCCGGCGCGCGTCATGATCAGCATGTTCAAGACCACGTAAAGAGAGTCGGTGATCTCGACGCCGATTTTCGAGAACGGCGACCCGATCGGGCCCATCGAGAACGGGATCACGTACATCGTGCGCCCTTTCATGGAGCCCTGGATGATTTCCTTGGCCTTGGCATAGCCTTCCTCGGGCGACATCCAGTTGTTGGTCGGGCCGGCGTCCTCTCTCTTGCGCGTGCAGATGTAAGTGAGGTGCTCGGTTCGGGCCACGTCGTTGGGATTGGAGCGGCTGTAGTAGCAGCCGGGATATCGGTCCTGGTCGAGGGGGATGACGAAACCGCGGGCGATCGCGCGCTTGGCGAGGCGGGAGCGCTCCTCCTCGGTGCCGTCCACCCAACACACCTGGTCCGGCTGGCCGAGCCGGGCCGTCTCGTCGATCCACGCCTTGAGTCCTTCGTGCCTGATGGTTGCCATGGTCATTCTCCTCGAGGTCCGGTCCGTTTGCCGGCGCTGGAACGGCGGGTCGGGCAGAGAAGTCCTCGTTTCGGCATGACGGGCGGCATTCCTAATGTCTTAGTATCCGCCGGAGCCTGGACAGAAGACGCTTGAACTCCTCGTTGGTGTAGCCGACGCGGTCCGCGATGTGCCGCACTTTGGCGGCCCGCTCCAAGGAAACCAGGGATCCTCTTCTGATCCCGAGGACCTCAAGGGCCTCCTGGGATGTTATCACGACGCCCCGCGCGTTCCCATGGTTTTTCCGCATGCCGGGGGCGATCATGAAAGGGGATTCCTCGCTAATATGCTTATAGGATGTATATTGCATGTTTGGGACAAAAAAGATCTCATAGGCGGCCCAATTGTTCCAGCACCGCGGCGCTCTCGCTGAGCTTCTTGCGCAGTATTTCGGCGATCGGCCTGAGGACGTTGAAGATGTCGTGGTCGCGAACCGAGTAGAAGACCGTCACCTTCTCCTGCCGCGAGGCGAGAATTCCGGCTTGGCGCAGGATGGCCAGGTGCTTGGAAAGCCCCGACTGCTCGACGCCCAGTTCCTTGACCATCGCGCCGACGGAAGCTTCCTTTTTCTTCAAATACTCGATGATCTCAAGGCGAATGGGGTGGGCCAAGGACTTCAAGAAGTCCGCCTTGATCTTGAATACGAGCTCCTCGTTGTTGGACATCGCTCGCTATTTGCTTATATGATCAAGGTAGCAGATAGCTTCCCTCCTGTCAACGAGCGGGCGCGCTTCCGAAACTGCCGAATCATCAAATTCCGATGCTTGGATGTATCCGGACAGCATGAAGTCGCGAACTTCGCACGAAGTGATGCTCCGTTAGAAGCATCGGTTCTAAACGCGGCGAGATTTCTCGTCGAGGAAAAATGGGGCGACAGTTAAGCCGAAGTCCGACAGGTTCTCAGCATCAAAACGTGGCTGCCCGAAACCGACGTTATCAGAACCGCGCTGAGGGCCGAAATCCCCGTTTTATTCGCCGGATCGGGATTTTAGGGGACACCCGAATGGAAATCGCTCGAACCGGAGGCTGGAAAAGGGACTTGATTAGTTCCAACAAGCGGGCTTTACGCGGCCGCAAAAACCGCCGGGACCTTCAAGGGGCGAATCCTGCCCAAAGTCGGCTCGTGATAGCGCCGTGCCAGGCGCTGCAATTCTCTATCCAGGCGCGGATGCCGGCCCGTCGCCCAAAGGATCTCGACTCCCAACAAATGTCCGCTACGATCGATGTCGGCCTGGACGCCGTCCGTGACTTCCAAAGTCCGCGAGGGCTTCCCCGCGCGGAGGCGGACATAAATCGCGTCGGCCTCCGGGTCATACGACACGGAAAGACCGCGAGCTTCCCTGTCCTTCAAGTCGATAATCGGCATTATTGCACCTCGTAAACTGTAATCACCGTCGGGTCGTCGCCCGCGGTGACCACGCATAAATCGCGTCGACTGACTCGGCAGCACTTTTTAACAGCACCGTTTCGGCCCGGTGATTCCTTGACCACATTATCGAGGGCCTTCACGACCTCGTCTTCCGTGATCTTGCGCTCCGCCATCCGCCGCTTTGCATGATCAGTGAAATACACGGGCGCAGAATCATTCTAACAGAGTTCCTAGCGTTCTTCTAGGGGGCGCCGCCCTCTCGCCGATCCCGCGCCCCCTCGCGCTTGACGTAGTCGACGATGAAGCCGTCGATGCGTTTCCAGATGTAGGCCGCAAACGGAACGGGCCACGGGCGGCCCGACTCGTCCCTGTAGTGCAAATCGTATGTCGATACCTTGCGGCACAGCTCCGGCACGCTCGCCGCGATCAGTTCGTCGGCATAACGACGCAATAGACTTGGGAACACCTTCTTACGAACACGGCGGGCTACGAATGGGACATGCCGTAGCACAATTTCATTCCGGCATTTCCTGGAGCCGCTCTGAGCCTTGCGAATCAGCCGTCGCTCTTGGGCAAGCGTCAATCTCGTCAGGAACTGCCGTGAAATGGGCAGCGACACGGCGGCCACAATAGCAAAAAGGCTTCTTTCAAGAAGCCGCGATGCCAGCTGCCGGGAATGCCCGGCATGTTATAGTTGGATAGGACATCCTATTCATATCGGATGAATAGATTGGCTGGGGGGTGGTGCACCGGACAGGGCAAAGCATCGGAAAACCGTGTTTCCGATGTCCGTTTTGTCCGGTTTTAAGGGCGCGAAATATCGAAAAACAACGATATTTTAAAAGGAATCGACTTGTCCCACCCAGAGAGACGGACACCATTTCTTTGGCCCCCGGAGCCCCGCCGAAAGGAGGCTCGTGACGCAGTCCAAGCGGCCCTAGACTTCGCGCCGTAGGCGTCCAAATTCTACGGGATCAAGATCAATATCCCTGAGGATAGTGCGGATCAAACCACGGCGCAGATCCTCGCCTTTGTGGAATGGGACAACCGTGGCCCGTCCATCCGCGTGCGAGAAATACGCGTGGCTGCCTTTCTGTCGAATCAGAACAAAGCCCACGTGCCGGAGGATTTTGGCCATTCGGGCCGCAGAGACCAACGGCAGCTTGCTCACGCCGCGATCTGAACTTGGTGGACTCCGATGAAGGCGTTCTGGGCGGGCCGTCCTTTTTCCGCTTCCACGCAAAGCTTGATCGCTTCTTTAAGACGCTTCTCGAGTTCGTTCAAGGTTTTGGCCTGGGTATGGCAACCCCTCAGATCGGGGACGATGCCGATATACCAACCGTCCTCGTCTTGCTCGATCACGGCCGGGAAGGTGTAAGTCTTCATGCCGTTTAGAGTGTAACACACGCCCCGGCTATTGGCAATGCCGCATTGCCGAGGCGTTCAACGCCAGCCTCAACAGAAAATCCCATCAGGCGCCAAACCTCAACAATGCCAGGATCTCGGCCGAAGTTAGGAAGAGCGGCCCGTCCGCTTGGAGAGCCCGGCGAAGGTCTTGCCGTGCCGCGCCATCACGCGGGACATCGCCGCCTTGAACTTCTTGGCCCTCGCCGGGCCCGGAGCGGGCGATACAATCAGGTTCTTGCCGTCCGTGGTGATCTTGAGGGGCGTTCGCATGTCGATATTCAAAAGCTCCATGATCGGCTTGTCGATGATGAGGGCGGCGCTGTTTCCGTGGCTGGCGAGATATTTGACCATGATTTTCTCCTGTTAATACATTGTTACTCTATTGCATATCCTCTTTCGCCGCTGTCAAGGCCTCCTGCCTCCTGGCACAAAACCCGCATTCGACTCACGCACCCCCTCCTCGCCGATGGGCTCATGTTCGGGGGCATCTTACGTGAGTTGATGCGGCCCGTTGAATTTCTCGCGTTGTCCTGTTATGCTGAGGGGTCGTGGGGAAAAACAAATGACCGGCCTCTCCTCGCAGACATCTGTCGCGCTTGACGGGGTCTTGAGATGCCCCGCGTTTACGAGGCGATAAACGAAACCCTCAAAGAGTTGTTCGTCGGAATGACCGAGTTGACCCTGGACCGAGTGCAGGCCCGGCATCAAAACGGTCTTCCCGCGGCTATCGCGCATTGGAAGCTGGGCGCACAACGAATCCGCTATCGAGAGGTCGAGCCCGATCTGCCGGACGCGAAGGCTTTTATCGACGGCTATGCGCGGACCATGCAGAAGAGCGGCTGGAAGTCCATCACCGAGTAACACCGCGCTCGGGGGCATGCCCCCGAGTCTGTTTGCACAACGGGAAGGAGGCACGCTACAACGCAACGGCAGTTCCATTCCCCCATTCAACTTGGCCTAAAGAATGGGGGAAGGTCACAGTGTACATCTACCGGCTCACACCCACCCTTTATCTGGAACACCCTCTAGTGGTCATGGGCAAAGATACTTTTGAATTAAAAACATACATCGTCATTGGGATTTGGCGTGATATCGAACCACGCGCCATAACTACCTTTTGGCAATCAATCTCCTTTTGCAGCAAATCTTTTGTGTCATCCATGAATTTTTCGATGATTCTAACCACCCAGTCCTGAATTACCTGTCGAAAGACTTGGGGATTAAATAAATCCTCTTTGAGAATTTCAAATGGCGCATTTTGACCCAGATTTAAAATAAGCTTGGATACAAATTGAATATCTGCCGCTACGCCATAACCTCTTACCGCCAATCCACTT
>DAHVWT010000036.1 GCA_027327915.1 Elusimicrobiota bacterium | reverse complement strand
AGGCGCCGGCGGCTGGTCCATGGATGTCCTGAGCACTTCGTTCTCGATCTACGGTCTTTTGGCTGAGAGCGGAAGCACTGCGATAACGCCGCCCGCCCCAAGGGCTCCCCCTTCTCCATGTGCGAGTGGATATTCTCGATCGTCACCGTCGCCTCGTCGACGAGGATGCCCACCGCCAGGGCCAGACCCCCCAGCGTCATCATGTTCACCGTCTGCCCGGTGAGCCACAGGCCGATGAGCGCCCCCAGCAGCGCGAACGGGATGTTCGCCACCACGATCCCGGCGCTCCGAAGATCGCCCAGGAACAAAAGCACCATCAGCCCCGTCAGGATCGCCCCGATGCCCCCCTCGCTCAGCACCGTCTCGATCGCCTCCCGCACGTACACCGACTGGTCGAAGGCGAAGTACACCTTGATGTCCTTGGGCAGGACTTCCTGGAACTTCTTTATGTTCGCCTTGACCTCGTCGACCACGGCCAGGGTCGAGGCGTCCGCGCGCTTCGTCACGGGGATGTAGATCGCCGGCCGGCCGTTCACCATGGCGTAGCCCTCCGGCAGGTCCGTCGCGTCCTCCACCGTCGCCACGTCCTTGAGAAAGACGGTGGGATACGTCGCCAAACGCAGCGGCACCCGCAGCAACTCCTGAATGTGGTCAACGACGGAGTTCAAGGGAACGATCGGGTATTTCTCGCCAAGCAGGATATTGCCCGCCGGGGTAACCACCTCGGATTGCGCCACCATTTGCGCGGCGTCGTCCGGCGAAAGATGATGTTCGCGCAGCCTGTCGGGTTTAAGGTTGACGATGATCGAGCGCTGGGAGGCCCCGAACGGCGGCGGGGAGGAGACGCCCGGCAAGGCGGCGAACATGGGGCGAACGCGGTTCAAGGCCAGGTCCTGGATCATCCCCAACGTGTAGCCCGAGCTCACGAAGACCAGGTAGCCCACCGGCACGCTTCCCGCGTCGTAGCGCATGACGAACGGCGGCAGCGTCCCGGGCGGCATGAGCGCCATGGCGCTGTTGACATATTCCACGGTCTCCGCCATCGCCGCCGCCATGTCGGTGCCGGGGTGGAATTCCAACTTGAGAAGGGCCACGCCTTGGATCGACTTCGATTCGATGTCCTTGATGCCGTTGATGAAAAAGAAGTTGTACTCGTAGTAATAGGTGAGGAAGGCCTCCATCTGGGCGGGGCTCATCCCGCCGTAGGGCTGGGCGACGTAGATGATCGGAAGGTCAAGTTTGGGCAGGATGTCGCGGGGCATGCGAAGAAGGCTCAGTCCCGCCATAAGGGCCACCGCCGTCACGGCGACCAACACCGTGATGGGACGGCGCAGGGCCCCGCGAGCGAGACTACCCTTCTTCATGAACCGGTTTTGGCATCGTCGGGATGGAGAGAAGCCGTCTTTCCCGCGGGAGACGACTGGAGGATGGAATAAGCCAACGGCAAGATGACAAGCGTGGCGACGGTCGCCAGACACAGCCCGCCGATCACCGCCTGCGCCAAGGGCGCCATTTGGCGCGCGCTGACCTCAAGGCCGGACGCCATCGGAATCATGCCCACGACCATCGCGCCCGCGGTCATGAGGATCGGCCGCAGGCGGCTGAAAGCCGCCTCCATCGCCGCCCGCGGGGCTTCCTTGCCCTCGACGCGGTAGCGTTCCGCGAAACTCACGAGAATGATCGCGTTGGCGATGGCGACTCCCACCGCCATGATCATGCCCATGAAGGATTGGATGTTGAGCGTGGACCCCATGAGGATGAGCAACGTGCCGGCTCCCGCCAGCACCGCCGGCACGGAGACAAGGACGGAGGAGGCCACCGCCAAGGATTGAAAGTTGGCCGCGAGGAGCAAGAAGACGACCAAGACCGCGAGAAGAAGGCCGATGCTGAGGCCGTCGAAAAGCTGCCGCATCGGGACCGCCTGGCCCCGCAGGGACAAAAAGACCCCCCGCGGGCGTATGGCCGCGAGAGCCTTGTAGACCTTCTCGACGCTGGCCGCGGCACGCCCGAGATCCTCGCCGTAATATTCGGCCCCGACGCCCAGCATCCGCTCCATGTTCGAGCGGTCATACTCGCCGACCGTCGTGGTCGACTGGACCGTCGCCATGCGATCGAGCGGGATGGAAGCGCCCTGATCCGTGTCCACCCCGATGCGCTCGATCTTGGCGATCGAGTCCATATGCCGCAGCGGCACCTCGGCCTGGACTTGGTAGGCGAGCCCCGACTTGGGGTCCTTCCAAAAAATCGGAAGCACGTAGCGAGACGACGAGGTCGCGGACGTCAGGGCCTCTCCCAGATTATTCGCCATCACGCCCATGATCCCCGCCGTGCGGCGGTTCATATCGACCCGGATCGCGGGATAATCCGTGTCGGGCTCGATCTGCACGTCACGGAGGGCCGGAACCTTCTTGAGCTCGGACTCGATGACCTTCGCGAATCCCTTGTCCTTGTCGTAGTCGGGGCCGCTTGCCGCGAGCTCAAGCGGCGCCGCGGCGCCCAGGCTCATGACCTGGTCGATGATGTCCGCGGGCTGGAATGAAACGCGCTCGTCCGGAAGCTCCCGAGCGAAGTCCTTGCGCAGCCGCTCTTTGAAGGCCTCGATGCCGCCTTTTTGCATATGATCGAGCTCGATCGTCAGATTCGCCTCCTCGGGACCCGAGGACCAAAGGTAAATCGTATTGATCGCGAAGTCGGGAGGCTGGTTTCCGGCGTAACCGATCGATATCCGAATGCCGCCCGATTCCCGCTTAATAATATCGAGCGCCTTGTCGGCCATCTTGAGCGTCTCGTCGAAATAGGTCCCCGTCGGCGCGCGCAACCTCACCACGAACTGGTTCGTGTCGACTTGCGGGAAGATATCCCGGCCGATGAACATCGTCAAAAATACCGAGAGGCCGATCGTCACGAAAAGATAAGCGCCCACGACGGTCTTTTTAAAAGCGAGAAGCCTTTCAAGAACACCGACGTATCGTTCGCGGAAGGCGTGGAGAAGCCGGTCGAGAGGTCCGTGCGCCGCCTGGCCTTCCTTAAGAAGCCAGACGCTCACGACCGGGACGAAGGTCATGGAGAGGAGGTAAGAGGCGATCATCGAGAAGCCCACGGCCAACGAGAGCGGGACGAACAGCCCTTGGGCGACTCCCTTCATGACGAAGGCGGGAATAAACACCGCCAGGATGCAGAGCATATTAAGGAGACAGGGGAAAGCCGTCTCCTCCGTAGCGGCGAGCGCCGCGCGCGCCAAGGATTCCCCTCGCTCCAGATGCGAATGGACGTTTTCAATCGTGACGGTGGCTTGGTCGACGAGGATGCCGACAGCGAGCGACAATCCCCCCAGCGTCATCATGTTGATGGTCTGATGAGTCAGACGCAGGCCGATGACCGCTCCCAGGAGGGAGAAGGGAATCGTCGCGACGACGATGCCGGCGCTGCGGAAGTCGCCCAGGAATAAAAGAACCATGAGTCCCGTGAGAATGGCGCCGAAAGCTCCTTCGTTGAGCACCGTCCGGATGGTTTCTCGAACGTAGACCGACTGGTCGAACTCGAAACTCACCTTGACATCCGTCGGGAGGACCTCGCGGAATTTGCCCAAGTGTGACTTGATTTCATCGACGACCGTCAGAGTGGAGGCATTCGCGCGCTTGGTGATCGGAATATAGACTGCGGGGCGCCCGTTGACCATCGCGTATCCCGAAGGAAGATCCGTGGCGTCTTCAATCGTGGCCAAGTCCCCTAGGAAGATCGTGGGATACGTCCCCGGTCGAAGCGGCACGTTTCGAAAATCCTCCAGGGTCCTCATGATGGTATTCGCGGGGACGATGGGGTATTTCCCTTGGGCGAGAATGTTGCCCGCTGGCGTGATCACTTCGGAGCGCGCCACCATGTGCGCCACATCGTCGGGCGATATGTGGTAGCGGCGCATCTTATCGGGATCAAGGCGGATGACGATCGAGCGCTGGGAAGCTCCGAAGGGAGGCGGCGAAGAAACGCCTGGCAAGGCCGCGAAGAGGGGGCGCACGCGGTTCAACGCCATGTCCGCGAGCATCCCGAGCGGATGAGACGTGCTTTGGAACACGAGGTAGCCAACTGGCACGCCGCCCGCGTCATAGCGCATGACGAAGGGCGGCAGCGTCCCTGGCGGCATGAAGGCGTGAGCGCGATTGACGTTCTCGACGGTCTCCGCCATCGCGGCGGCCATATCCGTGCCGGTATGGAATTGGAGCTTAAGAAGGGCCACTCCTTGGATCGATTTCGACTCGATCGTCTTGATGCCGTCGACATAGAGGAAGTGGTACTCGTACCAATACGTCAAAAAGGACTCCATCTCCGCGGGGCTCATGCCGCCATAGGGCTGGGCGACGAAAATGGTGGGGATGTCGAGCGCCGGGAGGATGTCGCGCTGCATGCCAAGTAGGCTCAAGCCCGCCATCAAAACGACGGCCGCCACGGCGACCATCACGGTGATGGGGCGCCTTAAGGCCCCTCCCGGCAAACTGCCCGACGACTGTTCTGCCATCAAATCATTTCTCCTCTTAATCCTGCTTCAGTTCGTGAATCGAACGAACGCTCCCCTGGCGCTCTTGCGCATCATCCAGCGCCTCTTATTTTATTTTCTGAAGGAGGCGCTGGAGGCTCTCAGGCAGGAGGGTGTTCGATTTCGGAGGCGAGAATGACCCTCGGGGAGGGCTCAACGTGCGGCACGGACCAAGAAGCCGCGGCATCATCACAGACGGGCTTCGCGGCCCGGTTCATCTGAAAACGGGGAACCCTGAGATGCATTCGGTGCAGCCGTTCAGGACCGTTTTTATCGGTATGGCCGCTTGGGCCTCGATCCTCGCTCGCCGCCGTCAAGCAAACGGAGGCGCTGGGAGCAACATCCACGATATGGCGTTCAAGCCGGCGAACGGCGCCAGGAACCCATGCCGCGCCTTGGAGAACGAGAGTGATAGAAAGAAGACAAGGCGCCCAGCGCGCCCGAATGCTCATCTAACGGTGATTTTAGCGCATGGGTCAAATTGATGTCAATTTTCCGCAATATCAAGGTTGGTGCCTGGCACCACGATTATCGCGCTGCCGCGCTTTGACTAGGAGGGCGAAGTTACGCCATAATCTCAGTAAAAGAAGGCGCCTTGTCCTCATGATTCACCCGGAATCCCTCTACTATATCTCGGCAACGGCCATCGGAGGCGGGGTGGGCTTCCTCTCGGGACTGTTCGGCAAGGGCGGCAGCGCCGTCACGACTCCCCTTCTGCGAGTCCTCTTGGGCACCCCTCGATTCCTCGCGCTCGCTTCCCCGCTGCCCGCCGCGCTCCCGACGACGGCGTCGGCATCCTGGGCGTACCGGGGACGAGATCTCGTCGACTGGCACGCGGTCGCGATCACCTGTCTTTGGGGAATCCCGGCGACGACCCTGGGATCGTTCGCCACGAATTGGGTGGGCGGCCATCCCCTGATGCTGTTGACGGCTCTTTTCATCACCTATCTCGGCGCCATGCTCCTATGGCGCGGAGAGCGGGAAAAGAAGGACGGCGTCATGCGGACGGATCGTTCGCATCGACGAAGGCTCGCCGTGATCGCGGTCGGCGTCGGCTTTCTCTCCGGCCTGCTCGCCAATGCCGGAGGAGTGCTTTATGGCCCCCTTTTCATCAGCTGGATCGACATGCCGACCAAGAGGGCGCTGGCGACATCCTTGATCGTTTCTTGCGTGCTCGCGGTCCCCGGGACGATCGCCCATTGGTATCTGGGACACATCGATTGGACCCTGGTGCTGGCCTTGAGCGTCGCCACGATACCCATGTCTTATCTCGGGGCGAAACTCGCGATAAAAATGGAAAGTTCGGCCTTGCTCAAGCTGTACGGAATCGCTCTCTTCCTGTTCGGCCTCTACGATTTCCTGCGCACCGCTTGGCGCTGACGCCCGATCAAGCCCCGTCGCTGCCCGCATAAGCATATGGCGCGGCGCCGCCCTTCCATGCTACACTTCAGCTATCGGAATGCTCTCACCGGAATACGCTCCCGAGCCCGTCCTTCCGCCGAAAAAAATCCTCGTCCCCGTCGATCTTTCCGAAACGAGCCTCAAGGCTTGGGCGCTTGCGCAGCAGATCGCAGGGAAAGTTGGGGCCAGCATCGAGGTCCTTTATGTTCATGAGCCGGGCTCCGACGCGGCCGACCCCGTCATCCCGGCGGACAACCTGAGCGAGGCCCAAAAAAATTCGATCCTGAGCAAGGTCCGCCAAAAGCTCGGCCAAAGCGTCCCGCTGCGGTTCGCCGAGGGATTCCCCAACGAGGAGATTCTGGTCATCGCGTCCCGGCAACCGAGACCCGATCTCATCGTCATGGGTACCCACGGCCGCACCGGCCCCGCGAGATTGCTGCTGGGATCTGTCGCCGAAACCCTCTCGCGGCTCTCCCCCATCCCGATCCTAACGGTCCGTTCTGATTGGAAGCCCCCGCGCGCCATCCTGGCCCCCGTCAACTTCACCACCTACTCCCTCAAGGGTTTGACCTCGGCGGCGAAGATGGCCGCGGCGCTCAACGCACGGCTCGACGTGCTCTATGTCGGCTCCGCCCCCTCGGCCCAAGAGAAAGCCGCTTTCGACAAGGCCGCCGCGGCTCTCACGGCTCTAAACTCGGGACGCGAGCCCGGACTCGTCGTCCGCGCGGGGCATCCGGTGCAAGAGATCATCGAGGCCGCCAAGGCCTACGATCTTCTAGCCATCGTTGCCCACCACAAGTCCTTCCTTGAGGAAGTCACGCTCGGGACGACGGCCGAGCGTGTCATCCGTCACTCCCCGGTCCCGGTCCTGTCGTTGCCCGCTTAACAGCAACGGGGGGCACCAAAGCACTGCAAATAGGGCCATCAGATCGCTTTCTTTGGTCTTGCGTCGCTAAAACTGGCGGTTATCGCGTTTCCATGCTACACTAGGGGCGCTATGGACTCCGCGGTTTTGGTGCTCAATCGCAACCTCTACGCCGTCCAGGTCGCGAGTTGGCAGCGGGCGCTCAATCTCCTCTATCTAGGACGCGCCCAGGTCGTTGACGACAACTATCAGACCTACGATTTCTGCGATTGGCTCGAGCTTTCAAGAAAAATCAAGGAGCATCCGGCTGGCTTCATCCACACGCCGCGCATCCGCATCGCGATCCCCGAGGTCATCGCCCTCAAGTTCTTCGATCAAGTCCCCTCCCACGGCGTCCCGTTCACGAGACGAAACATCTACCAGCACTACGGCTACCGTTGCTGTTACTGCGGCAAGCGCTTCCCCACAAGCGAGCTCAACCTCGACCATGTCATCCCGCGATCGCGCGGCGGCGGCACGGATTGGTCCAACATCGTGACGGCCTGCATTCCCTGCAATCTCAAGAAGGGCAACCGCACTCCCCAAGAGGCGGGCATGCGCCAAGTGATCAAGGCCTCCCGGCCGAAGCTCCATCGCGCGCTCGCCTTCATGATTAAATCCCCCGTCCGCATCCGGGGCTCCTGGCAGCGCTTCATCGACAAGGCCTACTGGGACGGGCTGATCGAAGAAGAACCCTAACGCCCAGAAAGCGAGGGAAGGCAAAAGAAGGCGACGTCCGCTTGAGGATTTTTCATTCTTTCCCGTTGCATTCCATGGCATCCCGCGGCGTTCCATGGCTTCCCATAGCTTTCTTGAGCCTTCTATGGCCTATCGTTGCGAGGGCCGGCGTGCCGACGCCCCTCGACGGCCTCGACCTCTACCGAACCCATTCCCTGACGCTTGATCAGGCTCGACACGCCGTCGGGGGACTTCTCGATGATTACCTTAAAGCCCTCAAGCCGCGAAACGCCGCCGATTCGGAGCGGGCTCTCGCGATCCGTCGACAAATCGAGAAGCGCCTGCGGTCCCTGGGAGGCCTTGCCTTCGCGCGGATGAATTTTTCCCGGTACCGCACGTCGTCGGGCGTCAAGAGCTACGTCGTATGGGACGTCGTGGACGCCAAGGAGGCCGCGACGAGGCCCGACTTCACGTCTTGGAAGGCTCGCGGGAAGATATTAAAGGAACTCTCCGACGCCGCCTGGGACCATCCCAGCCGCGACATCCCCTGGAATGCGGCCGCCCAAGCCGTGGACGATCCCGTCGTCACGAATCGGTCGAAGGCGCTCTCCGTCCTGCTGGCGCTCGCCCAAAACGTTCCGCCGCTGCGGCCCGCGATCGCGCGCAAGATCGCGCGGTTTCTGCCGCGGCTTCTGCGGATGCGCGAACCCGGCAATCGCGACCTCGCCTACGCCCTCACCACGATTCTCTCGGGCAAACTCTACCCTCCCGACGACGTCGCCCATTGGCGCGCCTGGGCCGATCAGACCTCCGAAGTGGCGCGCGCCAATCCTTAGGCTCCCCAATGTCCGAGATCCTCTACCAGGACGCCCGAGTGCTCGCGGTCTCAAAGCCCGCGGGCCAGCCCGTCATACCCGGCCGCGGCGATGTCGGCGAGCCTCTGCTCCAGGAGCTCTCCCGGCATCTTAAGGCGCGGCTCTACGTCGTCCACCGGATCGATCGGCCGGCCTCGGGAGTCGTCGTCTTCGCCAAAGATCCCGAAACCCACCGCCTCCTGTCGGGGCTCTTCGAAACCCGCCGCGTCGCGAAAAAGTACCTGGCGCTCGTCGCGGGGATACCCCCGCAGGATGGGACGATCGACGCGAAACTCCGGATCTACGGCTCGGGGCGCACCGCCGCCGACGCGCGCGGCAAACCTTCCCTGACGCGCTACAAGACGATCGAACGGTATCACGAGGCTTCTCTGGTGGAGGCCTTTCCCGAGACGGGGCGGCGGCACCAGATTCGCGCCCATCTTTTCTCGATCGGCCATCCGATAGCGGGCGACGAGCTCTACGGCGACAAGCGCACGGCGGCCTTGGCGCCCAGGCTCATGCTGCACGCGAGCGAGATCCTCTTCAAGGGCCTTCTCTTCCCTCCCTTCCAAGCGCCCATTCCCGCGGATTTCCAGGGCGTTCTGGAGGGGGCCAAGGCCGGCCCCCCTTAATCGATCGAGATAAGCTTGACCCGGTAGGAGCGCTTACGGCCGCCGCGAAGCGTGTGGACCGTCACGATGTCCCCGACCGAGTAGGACTCAAGCGCGTGAAAGAGGTCGTCGTAATCCTTGACGGGAATACTGTCGATTCCCATGATAACGTCTCCCGGGATGACGCTTCCGGTCATCGGGTCCTGCCGGATGCCCCGCATGCCCTCCGCGTAGGCCGGGGAGGAACGCTTTACCCAGCGCACGGCCGCCCCCTCGACGTTTCCGAGGAGCTCATATTGCTGGCCCGCGGTTAAAAGCATGACGCCCAAGCCCGGATGAATCACGCGGCCGTAGCGGATGATCTGGGGCACGATCGTCTTGATGGTGTCCACGGGCACGGCGAAGCCGACTCCCGCGGAGCTCCCGGACTTCGAGAAAATCATCGCGTTCATCCCGATGAGCCGTCCGCTCGAGTCTAGAAGCGGCCCCCCCGAATTACCCGGGTTGATCGCGGCATCCGTCTGGATCATATCCTGGATCGTGATCCCCCCCACCCCCTCCACGCGGCGACCGAGCGCGCTGACGACTCCCTTCGTCAGGGTGTTGTCGAGGCCGAAGGGGTTGCCGATGGCCAACGCCATCTGGCCCACCTGTAAATGGCTGGAATTCCCCAGGCGCAGGGGTTTGAGCTTGAAGGGCGGGAGCTTCTTTAATTGAAGAACGGCGATATCCTTGCGCTTCTCGACTCCGACGATGCGTGCGGGGATGGCGACGCTCCCCCCCAGCGTGACGACGAAGGTGTTTCCCTGCATGATCACATGGTAGTTCGTGACGATATGACCCTTCTCGTCCCAAATGAAGCCCGAGCCGGCTCCCTGCGGGATGGCGACGGCATCCATGAACAAATCCCTGGCAACCGTGATGTCGGTGACGAATGCGACCGAGGGAGACGCGGCCTTAAAGACGGAGATCGTGTTTTGTTCCTCCGGCAGCAACGCCCGCGCGGGATCAAAACCGCCCAGGAGAAAAGCCAAGATCAAGAGGAGCGCCTTCTTCGACGGCGCCCCGGTGCCCTTGCCTTCCTCGACGGGGAGGGTTGGGGCGGTCGGCGCTTCAAGGCCCGTCTTGCTTTCGCCCAGATTCTCAAGCCGCCCGACGAGCTTGCTCAGCCGCTTCTGGGCTTCCTCGTAGGATTTTTGGGAGTTCGAAAGATGGAATCCGAGTTTCCCCAAGGGCTCCTCCAAGGCGGCGATATCCCCTCGGAGCCTCGATATCTCTTCCAAGATCGAGCGGGCCTGGGCTTCGATCTTCAAGCCTTTCAATCCCAGGACGACCACCTGGAGATACGCGTAAAGAGAATTGGGGGACACGGGGATGACGCGCTTATCCAAGGCGGCCGCCGCGATCCCCTCGGCCTCCCCGTCGGTCTCGCGGATGATCGTCTCGTAATAGACGTTTTCCGCCGGGATATACATCAGCGCGAAGTCGTAGGTCCCCTCGTCGGGAAGGATGTATTTGGAACTGATGGCGGCGACGTGCTTTTGGACATCCTTTAAGAATTCCTTGCGCGCCTTGTTTTTGGCCTCGTCTCCCGTCGCCTCGGCCATGCGCTTGAAATTCTCGAGCGGGAACTTGGAGTCGATGGGGACGAGGCGTTCCCCGACCCGCACGACAGCGTCCACTTTTTCCCCCGAGGCGAAGCGATGCTGAAGCTCGAAGTGCTCCCGGGGCAGGATTTGCGCGAGAAGCTCGCCAAGGAAAAGCTCTCCTAAGCCGCCCCTGAGCTTCGGCGCGCGCAAAATCTCCTGGAGAGACGCGATGTCGCGCCCCACGTCGAAGATCCGCTGGCTCTGCTGGGATAAGGCCCCCAGCGAGTTCTGGACTTGGCCGAAGACCTCGGAGGCTTTTTGGAGGCGGGAGCTGACGGTTTCCTGGGAGCTCAGGAGTTGGCGTCCCATGTCGGAGAGCCTGTTGTTGAGCTCCTGGGTCAGGCCCGAGACTTTCTGCTCGACGCCCGAGCGAAGGCTTTCGAGCTGCTGCTGCAGGAGAAGGAGGGGTTTTTCCCGCTCGGAGACTCCCGTCTCCCGAAGCCGCCAGAAAAAATAACCCGCCGCTGCTCCAGCCATGAGAGCCAGGGCGGCGACGAGCATCATTCCCATCGGCGCGTATTTTACTAAAACCGCAACGGGTAGCACCCCGCCCAGAGGACAAGCGCCACAAAAATCATTACTAGAGCTTTCGCCATGCCATAATTCTCGACAACCGTCTCGGTGCCAGCCTTTCCGAAGTGCTAAAATACCGCAACAAGATGGCCCTTTTTCGATCGATCCGCTTCAATATCTACGTCGGCCTCGCCATCGCCATCGCGGCGGCCGTGGGAACACTCGTCCCCCAGACCCCCGAGTCCCCCGCCAACGTCGAGACCTTCCAACTCCATCATCCGGCCCTCTCTCACTTCTATCATTTCCTCGGTTTCTTCGACCTCTATCATTCGCCGTGGTTCATGGGCCTCTTGGCCCTGATGGCGTTCGACATCGTTCTATGCAAGCTCTGGAATCGGCCTCCGGACCCGGACGTCGTATCGCTTCCCCCCGAGGAGACGAAGGAGGCGGAGGCCGAAAAACACCTCTCGATGAAGGCGGAGGCGCTGAGGCTTAAGCCCCTGAAGGCCGTTCTCGTCGCGAAAACGCCTTACCGCGAGGCCGCCGCGAAGGCGCGCGAGATGCTCCGGGCCAGGGGCTATCACCTGCGCGAGGAGTTTTCCCTGCCCCAGGGCTCGGCCTTTTTAGCGACCCGCCATCGCCCGCAGCGTTGGGGCTCCTATACCACGCATATCGCGCTCGTCGTCATTTTGCTCGGCGCCCTCATCAAGGGCGTATGGGGCTTCACCGAGATGATCCCGGTCCTCGAGGGAAGCTCCCGGGCCGTCCAGAACATCCCTCAATGGTCCGTCCACGTGGATCACTTCCGCGTGCGCTACTATCCGGGGACCATGAACCCCAGCTCTTATGAGTCCGACGTGCGCCTGACCGATGGAGGGAAGCTCCTCGCCGCCAAGACCATCCATGTCAACGATCCCCTCGACTACCAGGGCGTGCGCTTCTATCAGGCCTCCTGGGGGGCTGGCGGAATGTTCCGCAAGGTCCTTCTCGAAATCGGGGGCAAAGCCATGGAGCTCGCGCAAAGGCGCGCGGAGGCGATCCCAGGATTGCCTTTCCGCGTCGAGGCCGACATGATGCTCCCCGATTTCACGATCACGCCGGACGGGCGGCCGGACACCGCCTCTCTCGAACCGAAGAACCCCGCGGTCCGATTCGCCTTCTTCCTAGGCAAGAACAAAACCCGCGCCTTGTGGCTCTTCATGAACTTTCCCAAGGTCTGTCTCGTGGAGGACGAGGACGGCCGTTTAAGCCACGCGCCGCCGCCTCCCTTCCGGCTCGCCGGCATCGAGCCCATTCTCTTTTCAGGCATTCAAACGGCCTACGACCCCGGCTACAAGGTCGTCGCGGCCGGAGGCATCCTGTGGCTTTGCGGGACCGTCCTTCTGTTCTATCTCCACCGGCGCCGCCTCTGGGTCTTGGTGGAGCCGCGCCGCAAAGGCTCCAAGGAGGAGATGGAGTCCTCCCCGATCCGCCTCAGCGTCGGCGGCTTCGGCTCGCGGGGTCCCAAGGCTTATGCCGCCGAATTTGACTCCATCATCAGGGCATTCGAGACCGAACTCTCGGGACACGCCGAGATTCAAGAGTCTCGAAATAACATTCAGGAGGTCGTTTGATCCATGGAACTCGCGCTCGCTAAAGCCGCCTTCGCCTTCTACGCCGCCGCCATGGCGCTCGCCTTTCTTTACCTTTTCTACAAGGATGACAAGTGGAGCCTCTGGATGCTGCGTCTCATGGGAGTCGGGGTCCTCCTCCAGTCGGCGAGCTTCGGCTTCCGGATGCACTCCTTCTGGCTCATCCCGGAGAACCGCTATTTCCTGCCGATCAACAGTTTTTTCGGAGCTCTCTCCTACCTGTCGCTCGCCGTCGCGGCCGTCTTCTACTTCGTCGAGGGGCGCCACCGTCTGGGAATTCTGGGGGCCTTCGTGCTGCCTTGGCCGGTCATCGGCCTGGGATCAGCCCTCATTTGGGCCGACCCCAAGACTTCCGGGCTTGTGCCGGCGCTGCAGAGCTACTGGATCAACATCCATCCGGTGGTCCTCATGACCTCCTACGCGGCCTTCGGCAATGCCTTCGGCGTGGGGCTGGCTCTTCTCGTCCAAGAGCACCAGATCAAATCCCGCAAACCCTCGGAGCTATGCTACCGGCTCCCCTCCATCGAGGAACTCGACGACCTCAACTACCATATCATCGCGGCGGCTTGGCCCGTCCTCACCGTGGGAATCATCATGGGCGGCGTCTGGGCCTACAATGCTTGGGGGCGATTCTGGGGCTGGGACCCGAAGGAGACCTGGGCTCTCATCACCGCGCTCATCTACGCGGGCTATCTGCACATGCGCTACGTCGGGCGGCTGCGCGGCAAGAAAGCCATCTACGTCTCCATGGTGGGATTCGCCTCGGTGGTCTTCACATTCCTAGGCGTCAATTTCTTGAGCGGGCTCCACGCCTACCTCTCCGGGGGGGCCTGAGGAACTCGCCGAACCGGAAGGCGGCCATGAACCTCCTGCTCGCGGGGCTCAACCACAAAACCGCGCCCCTCCCCCTGCGCGAACGCTTGGCCGTCCTAGAGCCGCAAAAGACTCTTCATCAGCTTAGGTCGGAAGGCTTCGCCGAGGGCGTCATTATCGCCACCTGCAACCGGTTCGAGCTCTATGCCCTCGCGCCGAGGAACTCGGGGCGGGGGGCCGCCGAACTTTCGGTTTTTCTCGAGAGACAAGCAGGCGCTCCTTTCGGTCCTGCGGCGTACCGGATGGAAAACGGCGACGCCGTGCGCCATCTCTTCGAGGTCGCCTCCGGCCTCGATTCCCTGGTTGTCGGCGAGACGGACATCCTGGGGCAAGTCAAGGATTCCTACTTCGTGGCGAAGGACGCCGGCATGACAGGCAAGCTCTCCAACGTCCTTTTCCAGAGGGCCCTCTTCGTCGGCAAGCGCGTCAGGACCGAGACCGCCATCTCCGTCGGCCCGACTTCCGTCGCCTCCTTGGCGGTCGACCTGGCCTCCCGCGTTTTCGGGAACTTGGCGGATTGTTCCGCCCTCATCCTCGGCGCGGGCGCGATGGCCCAGACGCTTTCCAGGACGCTGCGTTCGCGCTCCGCCAAAGAGATCGTCATCTCCAACCGAAGCTGGGACCGGGCAAGGGAGATCGCCGCCGAATGCGCCGGATCAGCCGTCCCCTGGGAGGAGTTTCCCAGGGCGCTCGCCGCCGCGGATATCGTGATCGCATCGACGGCCTCCCCGACCCCCATCGTGAACTCGGAAACCGTGCTGCGGGCCATGAAAGGCCGCATGGGACGATCCCTCTTTTTCATCGATATTTCAATGCCTCGCAACGTGGACGAAAGCGTCCACGGTCTCGACCACGTCTATCTCTACCGCATGGAGGACCTCGAGAAAATCGTGGCGGAAAGCCTCAAGAGCCGGGATCATGCGGTCCGCCACGCCGGGGAGATCGTGCGCGAGAAAGCGGACGAATTCTCTCGTTGGTTCGAATCCGTCAGGGACGGACGGGAAATAAGCCTCACCCACTCGGATCACGGGGACTCCTAAATGTCGCGTCCTTCCATATCGCCTGTCGTCGCCGCGCCGGTTCTTCTGGCTGCGTTTCTCACGGCCTGCGTGCCTGTTCCGCCCATTCCCGTGAAGCATGCTCCGCCTCAACCTCCCGTCGCCGGCAGGCCCGCGCCGATTGGCCTGCTGTTGCTGGCCCGAGATGGAGACCCGCTATCCAACCGCGCCCTGACGGCGCTTCGAAAAGCCTCTGAAAAAATAGCCCCCTCGGCCCTCGCGCCCGGTTTGGCGAATCCAGGCTCCATTCAGCGCGCGATCAACAGCCTCGCCGCGCGCCGCGTGCGCCGGATCCTGGCCGTCCCCCTTTTTGCCGAGCCTGAAAACGAGCTCGTCATGCAAACGCGATTCGTGCTCGGCCTGGGCCCCACTCTCTCGGCCGATATGATTATCGTCCTCAAAAACGACCCCCGCTACCAAACGACGCTTTTTCTCTCGCAGACGAGCTCGCCAGTGCCCGTCGAATGGGCCGATCCCGTGGGCGAGGACGCTCCCCTGCAAGCCGAGATACTGGCCGAGCGCGCGGGCCGCCTCTCCCGCGACCCGTCCACGGAGACTCTCCTCATCGTAGGGCGCGGCTCCGGCATTGACGCGCTGGACGCCTCCTCCCGGATCGCGCTGGCCCGTTTTACCGAACTCCTCCGAACCCGTCTCGGCTTCGCGGGCGCCTACGCCGCGACTCTGCGCTTTGACGCCCCGCCCGCCGCGCGCGCCCGGGCCGCCGCCTCCATTCGCAAGATCGTCGTGCGGGCCTCCTCGGGGGGACGCGCCATCGTCCTTCTTGACGCCGTCTGCGATGACGGCATGGATTGGCGCGTGCGTTCGGCGCTCAAGGGCCTGAGCTACGCCTTTGATCCACGCCCCTTGAGCTCGTCGCCCGCTCTGCGCCGCTGGGTCCTCGCTTTGGCGCGCCGAGCCGACGGTTGACCCCAGCCTTGTCCATCCCTTTCCAGCGCCTCCTCATCGCGCGGCTAAGCGCGCTGGGCGACGTGATCTGCGCCCTTCCCTCTCTCGACGCCTTGCGGGCGAGCTTCCCGAAGGCGCGCATCGGCTTTCTCGTCGAGGACCGCGCCCACGAGTTGATCGCGAACCATCCGGCCATCGACCGCGTCCATCTCTACCCGCGCAAACGCTGGCAGAAGAGCCTCCTTCGCCCCGGAGAGTGGCCTAGCGCTTCCCGGGAAATCCGGGCGTTCGTGAGCGCCATGCGGGAGGAACGTTATGACGTCGTCCTCGACCTCCAAGGAAATCTTAAGGGCGCCGTTTTAAGCTGCCTCTCCGGAGCCCGGCTCCGGGTGGGTTTTAGCGGCAAGAACAGCCGCGAGGGCAGCCATCTTTTCGCTCATCGCCGTATCCCGCCGTTGCCGAAGCCCACGCATCTCGTCGACAAATTCCTCGCGGCCGCCGCCTATCTTGGAGCCGACCCGTCGAAAGCCCGCTTTCGCCTTCCTGACTCTCCCGCCAGCCGCTCGCGCATCGAGGATTTTCTCCGCTCCAAAGGACTTGGCTCCTACGCCGTTATCCATCCAAGCACGAGCCATTTCGGGAGGCGCAAACGCTGGCCTCCCGAACGCTTCAGCCGCGTGGCCGAGAAGCTCGGCTCCGAATTCAACCTTCCCGCGGTCGTGATCTGGGGACCGGGAGAGGAAGCGCTCGCGTCACGCGTCGCGGCCGATGCCGGCGCAACGGCCGTCATCAGCGTCAGGACCGGTCTCCTCGACTTGGCCGAGCTTCTGCGCCGAGCCAGGATCTTCATCGGGGCGGACAGCGGGCCGCTCCACCTCGCGACCGCCGTGGGCACGCCCAGCGCCGCGCTTTTCGGCCCGATGGATCCCAGAGTTTATGCCCCCTGGCATCATCCGCGATCGAGAGTCCTCTATAAGCCCGGGGTCGGCGGCGTCGGAAGCATCGACGCGATCACCGTGGAGGACGTCCTGAAGGCCTGCCGGGAACTGCTCGAACGCCCCGTCCCATCGTGATATAATTTTTCCCGCCATGGCTCGCGTCTCCTACACTCTGGAATCTCTGGCAAACGCCAAGCCGGGAGAGCTATCGGAACATCTCGAGCGCGGCTCCATCGTCTATTTCCCGCGCTGCCCTTTTAACCTCCCGAGCGTCGAGGATCTCGAGTTCCTTCGGCGAGAGATGCCCGGCCGCCTAGCGCGCAAAAACGTCAGCTACCATCACGAATCGGGGATCCTCTCCGGCGCTCGGGGATCCTCCACGATCGCGGCACGCGTCGCGGAAATCCTGCGCGGGCACAACGCGCGGGTCAAGGATTTCCTCGGCCGCGTCATTCCCCGGCTGGCGCCGAACTGGGAACCAGCCACTTCGAGCTTCCGGCCCCTTGAAGAGAAGGGTCGCGGGCTGGCCTCGCACGCATCCAACGAACTTCTTCACATTGACGCCGGCGCCTACGGCGCGACTCATGGCGACCGTATCCTGCGCTTTTTCGTCAACATCAACCCCGAACAGGATCGTGTGTGGGCTTCGAAGGGCACTTTCGCGGAACTTTTCCCAAAACACGCGGCCGAGGCCGGTTTTGCCGAGGCCCGGACAAGCCTTTCCCCCTCGCTCCCGGAGAAAATCTACAGCGCCGCCGTCCATGCCCTAGCCCGCGCCATCCCCACGTCGCGGCTCCTTGACACCTCCCCTTACGATCGCGCGATGCGCCGCTTCCACAACTTCATGAAGGATTCCATCCTCTTCCAGCAAAGCAGGGATGGTTACGTGGAATTTTCCTTCCCTCCGTATTCCGCATGGATGGTTTTCACCGACATGACAAGCCATGCCTGCCTCGAGGGGCGCTTCGCCCTCGTCGACACCTTTATCGTTCCGCTCACCAACTGCCGGTTCCGGGAACTGGCGCCGATGGGAATCCTGGAAAGCGTCGGCTCCCCGCCGCGCCCCTAAAAACCGCGAAAACGTCAGTACGACGGGCAGTGCTGGAGGCTGTCCTGGAGGTAGGGGTCGCCCTGCGGGACGGGAGGCGCGTCCTTGAAGGCTCCGTCGAAGGCCAGGAGGAAGAGAGCGCCGACGCCGAGGGAAATGGCGATCTCCGGCCAACCCAGGAGCGCCTTGCCCTTCATGACGGCCGGCATGACCATCAGGTAAAAATCAAGCCAATGCCCCGCGAGAAGCAATAAAGCGACGCCAACCATCACATATTCGCGTTTCTTTTGGCGGGCCGAGATGATCGCCAGGAACGGGATGATGAAATTCACAATAAAGTTGCCCCAGAAAAGAACCGTGAAGCCCCCCCAGGAGCCGGCCCCGCGCAAGGTGAAATAAACGGCTTCCTCGGGGATATTCCCGTACCAGATGAGCATGTACTGGTCGAACCACACATAGGCCCAGAAGCCGCAGAAAGCGAAAACGAGTTTCGCGAGATCGTAGAGATGCCAGCGGTTGAAATTCGGGATCACGCCGCGGCGTCGAAGCAGAATGGAGAAAAGAGCGATGAGGCCGAGACCGGAGCTAAACAAGCTCGCCCAGGCATACCAAGGATACATCGTGCTCGTCCAATGGGGAGAAAGGGACATGGTCCAGTCGACGGAGGCCAGGCTGTAGCTGAAGGCGAAAAGCATCAAAAAGACGGAGGAGACGATGACGTTCTTTTTAAAATACCGATGCGATCCCCCGGCGGCATCCTCGAGGCGCGAGTTGCGCACAAGTATCCGTCCCAACACGATCCAGATCGCGAAATAAATCGCGGCGCGCAGGAGCACGGGCCGCAAACTCAAATAGGCCGCCTTCCCCTGAAGGTAGGGAATGCCGCCCGTCCACCCCGCGTGCGTCCAGGGATAGATCGTGCCGGCCCCAAAAATGATCGTCAGGAAAAAAAGCGCCGGCCCCCAGCCTTGGTTCACGTAGGCCAGCATCGCCTCGGGCACTCGCCTAAAAATGGTCGACCAAGTGCCCGAGGAAGCATACTGGCTCGCGATAAAAACCCCCCCCGCCAGCGACAAGGAGATCGCGTAGAAATTCGAAAAAAGGAGTACGCCCCACGCGCGGGCGGGATCCTGTTTCAGGGCCGCCAGAAAGGCCGCGACTCCGGTCAGGACAAGAATCCATGCGACGATGCGGATTCGGGGACCCAGCAGTTCACCAGCTTTCACTTGCGGGACGCTCCTTGGCGCGCTTGGCCTGCAGTTGGCGCAGATAGAGGATCACCTTCCAGCGGTCCGCCTCCAGCAACTGGGAGGCGTAGGAAGGCATCTGGTTGTTGCCATACATGATAACGTGATAAATCTCGCCGTCTTTAAGGCTCGCGCCATATTCGCCGGCGTTGTCGAATCCCAAAGGCGGAGCGATTTTAGCCACCGATCCGTCTCCTCTGCCCTCCGGGCCGTGGCACGGCAAACAATAGGCGGTGTATATAAAACGACCGCGGGACAAATTCTCGGGGGTGGCCTGATACGGGTTCTTCAACGCCTCTCCCGCCTCATGCCGCCCCGCCTCGCCCGGAGGATACGGAAACGGAGGGTAGCCGCGCGCCACGGTCCCTGGAACGGGATTTTGCTCCGTTTCTCCATCCGGAAAAACGGGGTTCGGGCTTTGGGAGGCGTAGGCCGGAGAAAACGCCATGTCCCAGATGAATCGCGGCTGCTGCTCGTTGAGGTCCTTCCACGTTCCCAAGCCGATGGCCCCGCCGGCCAAAGCCAGGAAAATGCCCGGAAGGATGAGCTTCTTGAGGAAATCCTTGAGCTGCATCAGAGCCTCGCCACCCTTGCAGCCCCGCAAGACTTCATGATGTCCTCGGCCTCCCGGTCTCGCTGTCCCGGTTTGACAACCAGGACGAACTTGTCGTCAAGCGAACCTAGATCCGCGAAATCAGGCTTGCGACCCGGGAAAAGCCCTGCGATGAGAATAAAGGAGATGACGCTGAGGACCCCCGCCGAGAGCACCGTGATCTCAAAGCAAGGCGGCACCAAGGCCGGAATGGCGGAGAATGACTTGCCGCCGATGTTGAGCGGCCAATCAAGAAGCTCCGCCCAGATCAAAAATCCAAAAATGTTGAGGAGTCCAAAGGCCGCGAAACCGAGGCACAGCCATGACATGAGCCTTGTCTCCTTTCGCCCCAACGCCTCGTCCATGCCGTGAACGGCATACGGGGTGTAGGCGTCGTGCAGGTCCAAGCCCTTCTCGCGGGCCTGCTCGGCCGCCTTTAAAATGCCACCCTCGGAATCAAAAACCCCCGCCATCATCGTTGTCTCAGCCATGGGAGGTCTCCCCGGCAACTTCGTCGTACGAGGGCGCCTTGGGGCTTTTGCCCACAATGGCCTTGACTTCGCTGATCGCGATCATCGGCACGAAACGGCAGAAGATGAGGAAGAGCGTGAAAAAGAGGCC
>DAHVWT010000035.1 GCA_027327915.1 Elusimicrobiota bacterium | reverse complement strand
CAGGCAGCAGAACTCGGCCGCGGGACGCCTGATGAGCGAAAGCGTCTATGCCGTTTTGACGACGGCCTGGGTGCCCTATTTGGCGACGAAAACGGCGCCTTCGTGCTCCGACGCCTGCCCCCCGAACTTCCCCGGTTCTCCGTGCACGCAATGCCTCACGAATGACGGCTCCGCGCCCGGGACCCCGGGAAATGCCCTTCCTAGCGGGGGTGGCATGGGGTGCAAATGCCAGGTGAGCTGCAACAACCCGGAGGACCCGAGCGGAACGCCGGTGACCGTCAGGCAGTATTATGACACCGCAGCCCCCAGCACATGCGCGCTCCAGATTGTGAGCCGCCCTGACTGAGCGCGATGCCTCGTGCGGACGCTGATTTATGAGCTCGCGGGAAGACGCCAAGAGGCTCATCGTCACGGCCGATGATTTCGGGCTGACCCGGGGATTAAACGAGGCGGTCCTGCGAGGCTACCGCGAGGGAATACTGCGCTATGCGAGCCTCATGGTGGACGCCCCCTACGCCGGCGAGGCGGCGGCGATCGCCAAGAAAAACCCGGGCCTGGGCGTCGGCATCCACGTCGAGTTGTGCCGGGAGAATCCCGCCCTGTGGGGAATCCGCTACTTCGGCCTTCCCTCGGGCCGTCGCGCCGTCGAGCCGCTCCTCAGAGCCCAGATCGAAAAATTCCTGGCGATGGGGCTCAAGCCCACGCATATCGACGGCCATTTCCATCTTCATGCCCATCCCACGATCTTTCCCGTGCTTACGAGGCTCGCGAGGGAGTACGGCATCCCGCGCACGAGGTTGCCGAACGGGGAGTGGCGCGCTTGGCGCGGGTATGAAGGGACGGGCGCCGCGGGACGGGCGGTTTTGGCCGCGACCTACGAGGCCTTGGGGCGTTATCTGCGCAAGAAGGCGCACGGAGTCCTGCTGCCCGAAAGGACGTGGGGGCTCATGCGCTCGGGGCGCATGAGCGAGGAGTACGTCGTCCATCTGCTTTCGAGGCTCCCCCAGGGGCTCTCCGAGATCTATTTCCACCCGAGCGCCGCGCCATCGGACCGGGATGCGAGCGGCCGCGGCCGGCCCACGAGCAACCACCATTCCTACGAGGAGTTCCAGTGCCTGCGCAGCCCCCTCGTCAGAGAGGCTCTCGCAAAAGCTCGGATAGAGCTCGTGGAGGAGCCTCGGTCGAGGAGAGAGACCGGCGGTTGACGGCGTAGAGAAGGAATCCCGCGGCGGCCCAGAGGAGTTCGCGCAGATGCCGGATGAGCCCGAAGGCCAGACCCTGGCTCGCGGGATAGCCCAGCCAATAAAAGATGGCCGTTTTCCCCGCCTCCTGGGTGCCGACCTTCGCGGGGACCATGAACATGAGGGAGTCGAGGATGTTGGAGAGCACCTCGACGGCCAGGGCGGTCTCAAGGGGCAGCGACATCCCCATGAAGCGGGTGATGAGAAGGACCTCGGCGGCGCCCCAGAGATAGCCTAAGCCGAAAAAGAGGACCGAAAACAAGAATCGGACGGGATGATCAAGGAGGTAGCGGCGGATGGCGGCGCGCAGGCCCGCGAAGCGGCCTTGCGCCTGCCAGGGGCGGGTTCCGGGAGCGGGCTTCGAGGCGAGGACGAGGATGGAAGCTCCGATGACCGAGCTGATGAGAAGGCCCCAGCCCAACCCCAGAAGCTTGGAACGCCCGGTGAGGAGCGCGAGAGGGCCGCGGGCGACCGCAAAGAGGCCCAGCAGCATGAACAGCGCCTGAGCCAGCGTTTGGGTGAGCTTGGCCACGATCACGCTCGCGTTTTTGACCTCGGCGCTCCGGATGTCCCCCAGCATGCCGGGGCGGACGAATTCGCCGGCGATGGTGCCGCTCGGCGTGAGGTAATTCACGCTGTCTCCCGCCACCCGGCCCTTAAAAAGCGCGAGAAAGGGCAGCCCTTTGGCCTCTTGCCTTGAAAATGAGAAACGCCAGGCGATCGAATTGAACGCGTTGTCGAAGACCGGGAAGGGAAGGATGAGGAGAAAGCCCCAACCGACCGTCATGATATCGTGGGCGACGAGCGAGGGATTAATCTTGATGACGAGCGCCGCCAGCGTCACGAAGCCGACGACCAGGACGATCCGCTCGAAGATCTTCATGGTTGACCGCGGCTCCGACCGTTCTCGCGCGGAGCTCCTTCGGGGGCGCCCGGATCGTTCATGCGGCGGCCTGGGATGAGGCCCGCAAGGGAGAGGAGGCGGCGCTTGGAGAATCCGATGTCGCCAGACGGCCTTCCCGGACGATCTTATAACGCCGGCCGCGCCATGAGACCGAACGGGTGAAGAAGCCGGCGATCCAAAGCACGAAGGACGACCATTCGCCGACGGGAAGAAGCAGGTAGTCCTTCCATGAAGGGCGCCGGCCCGAGCCGAGGTCCAGGATGGCGGATAGAAAGGCCGCCCTGGAGGCGAGGATGGCGGCCGCGAGGCCGATGCTGATTGGGTCGAGGCCGAAGAGGGCGAGCCTCAGAGAGAGGAGCGAAAACCCCTGGAGTAAAAGCAATCCCGCGTAGCCGGCCGGGTCGCACACCCGAAGGGTGCCGAAATACCGGCTCTCCCGGATCCAGTAATGCGCGAGGGTCGGGCAGGCGTTGCGGGTCTTGACGAGCTCGTCCGCGAAGCCCACGCGTCCGCGCGTCCGCGCGATTTCCAGGGCGAGCCGGTAGTCGTCCGCGAGATAGTCGGCGATGGCGCCCAGGCCGCCGGCGCGCTCCAGGGCGGACCTGTCGACCAGCATCGCGGCCCCCATCGCGAAGGGCTTCCCGAGCGCCGCGCCGACGAGCGCCGCGGGCGTGAAATGGGCGTTGAGGAGAAGACCCTCGAGCCTCTCCCACACGGTCGAGATCCCCGTCGAGAGGTAAAACGCCGACAGGAGAGAGAGCCCCTCGCGGCGGAACTTGAGCACGGCGTTTTTTAAAAAGCGCTCGCCCACGCTCACGTCGGAGTCCGAGATGAGCCAGAGGTCGTGGCGCGCGAGCGGAACGCCCCCGGCCAGATTGTTGATCTTGGGGTTGTTCCCCAGAAGACGAGGCCCGGCCGCGATGTCGACGGGGACGCCGGGGAATTTCATTTGCAGCCGCCGCGCCGCCTGGAGAGCCGGGTCGTTTGGGTCCTGCGCGGTCAGGACGACCTGGAAGGAGGGATAGTCCTGGCGGCAGAAGCTATCGAGATTTTCGTCGAGATCGGGGTCCGTCCCGCGCAAAGGCTTGAGGATGGTGACGGGAGGCAGCTCTGGCGGGGCCGGGCTTTCGGTTTTTTCGGATATTCCAGCCGCCGTTCCCCAAAAATCGGAAGCCGGACTCCGTTTGGCGAAGCGCCGGCGAAGCAAGATCAGCGACGCGAGAAAGAAAGACGCCGAAAACGCCCCGGCGGCCGCCGCGACGATCTTAAGAAGCGATGCCACGAGGCGATCAGCGCCCCGGTATGGCGGGACGCCGCACTAGGCCGGGACCGTTTGCGGCGCGGGTGAGGAAGCTTGCTTCGTTCGTTTTTTCAGGTAGCTCAAAAACTCCATGCCTTCGCGAAGGCGCCGTCGGCGCTCGTGGGGATCGCGCGCCATCTGCAGGATCATGCGCCCGATGGGGCGGGGCCTGAAGTAAAACCGGGAATAGAATCGCTTCACGCCGGCCGCGATGTCCTCCCCCGTCAAATGACGGTATTCAAGCGTGCACGCCTGGGTCCCGTCGTTGCGCACGAGCGCGTTCTCGTCGAACCATTTGTTGGCCATGGCTTGGCGGTAGAGTTCCGTTCCGGGATAGGGGGCCGCGAGGGAGACTTGGATGGTGTCGACGTCCAGATCGCAGGCGTAGCGGATCGATTCCTCGATCGTCTCGCGGTTCTCGCCGGGCAGGCCCAGGATGAAGGTCCCATGGATCGTAATGCCGAGCTTGCGGCAGTTGCGGGTGAATTCCCGGGCGATGTCGAGGCGGATGCCCTTCTTGATGTTGTTGAGGATCTGCTGGTTCCCCGATTCGTAGCCGACGAGCAGAAGGCGCAGGCCGTTGTCGCGGAATGTCTTGAGATATTCGTACGGCACGTTCGCCCGAGCGTTGCAGGACCAGGTCAGGCCCAGGCGGCCAAGTCCCTTGGCGATCTCCGCGGCGCGGGCAAGATCGGCCGTGAAGGTATCGTCGTCGAAGAAGAATTCCTTGACTTGGGGGAACAGCTCGGCCGCTCGCGCCATCTCGGAGATCACCTTCTTGGCGCTTTTCGTCCGGTAGACGTGGCCGCCGACCGTCTGCGGCCAGAGGCAGAAGGTACAGCGCGCGGGGCATCCGCGGCCGGTGTAGAGGGAGACATAGGGGTGCTTCAAGTATCCGATGTAGTAATTCTCGATCGTCAGATCCCTCTTGTAGACGTCGATGACGCTCGGCAGGGAATCCATGTCGCCGATGAGCTCCCGATCGGGATTATGGGAGACGGCGCCGTTTTTGCGGTAGCTCAGCCCCGGGATGTCCGCCAGGGGCTTGCCCCGGGCGACGTCGAGGATCGTGAAGTCGAACTCTTCGCGCGCCACGAAATCCACGGCGGCACTCGCCTTCAGGGACTCTTCCGGCAGGACCGCGACATGGGCGCCCACGAGGCCGACCTTGATGTTCGGATTCTGGTCCTTGAGAGCCTGGGCGAAACGGACGTCGTTGTCGAAAGAGGGGGTCGAGGTGTGGAGGATGGCGAGTTCGCGTCCCTTGGCGCGCTTGAGGGTTTCCTCGACGGTGAGGTCGTTCGCGGGGGCGTCGATGAGCTTGGAATCGGGGATCAGCGCCGCCGGCTGGGCGAGCCATGTGGGGTACCAGAAGGAGCGGATCTCTCGCCGGGCCTGGTATCGGGCGCCAGCGCCTCCGTCAAATCCCTCGTAGGAGGGGGGGTTGAGAAAAAGGGTCTTCATCGTGTCCATGGATCAAACCTCGCGCGGGGAATTATTGAATTGGTATTATAGCAAATCCCGGAGACGGCTCCGGGCTGTCCAGTCCCATGATGCTCAAGTGTATCGTCGGCATCCTCCTCGTGGCGAGCGGCTTCGTCCAAGCCTCCGCGGCTTGTCCGCGGGGCTGGACCGACCGACATGGGCGCAAGGTCGTCACATGCGCGGAGTTCAAGACGTTGCCGCCCGCTTGGAGCGTCAACGTCGACTCGATATTAAGCCGGATCGATTTCGGCCTTGGTTTTCTAGGTTATTCAGGCCAGGAGCGCCTCATCGAGTTGAATCTCTTTCAAAATCGAGGGAGCTATCTCGCGAGCTCCTTTCGCCCGCCCCAGTGGTCACAGGGGCTTGCGATCAAGCCGAAGACGGTCCTTGTCTGCGCCTCCGCCGGGCAGAAGGGAATCGAGCGGATTCTAGCTCACGAGATGACGCATTTGCGCTTCGAGCAGTACTGGGGGCGGGCCATGCCCCCGCCTTGGATCAATGAGGGCGTCGCCATGTCCGAGGAGAGCGCGGACCAGTCGACGTCTCAATGGTACTGGGCGATGGCGGGGTTCGCGCAGCGCGGCTATCTCCCCTTCCCAACAGCGACTTTCGTCAAGCTCAATCCGATCACGGACGTCGGCGGGGGCGCCGAGGGAGTGGGAGAATGGTACGCCCAGGCGTATGCCCTGGTCCAGTTCCTGCGCTCCAACAACGGCGACTTCCGCTTCAGCACCCTGTGCTCCGACCTGCGAAAAGGCATGGGCATCCAGGACGCGATCTGGGACGCCTACCGTTATATGTCGCTTCAGGAAATGGAGGGGAAATGGCGGCGTTGGATGGCCGACCGGGTCTCCCGCGTCCCGCCCCGGTTCACAAGCTCGGGTCGGGCCTTTGACCCCTATATGGACTTCGGCCTGTAGAAAAGCCTTCGACGATCAGCCGCCGACGGCTGATGGCTGATCGTCGAATTCTTTCTTGAGATAGCGCCCCGTATGGGAGGCGGGGTTCCGGGCGAGTTCGGCCGGAGTTCCCTCGGCGACGAGTTCTCCGCCGCGTTCCCCGCCCTCGGGGCCGAGATCAATCACCCAGTCGGAGGTCTTGACGACGTCCAGGTTGTGCTCGATGACGAGGACGGTGTTGCCGGCGTCGACGAGCCGGTGAAGCACCCGAAGAAGCATCGCGACGTCCGCGAAATGGAGTCCGGTCGTGGGCTCGTCGAGGATGTAGAGGGTTCGGCCCGTCCCGCGTCTTGAGAGCTCCGAGGCGAGCTTGACTCTCTGGGCCTCGCCTCCAGACAACGTGACGGCGCTTTGGCCCAGGGCGATGTAGCCCAGCCCCACGTCCGCGAGGGTCTTGAGGGTGCGCACGATGAAGGGATGGGCCGAGAAAAATTCCGCGGCTTCCTCCACGGTCATGCGCAGCACGTCGGCGATGGATTTTCCCTTGTAGCGAACGGCCAAGGTCTCCTCGTTGAAGCGCGCCCCGCGGCACTCGTCGCAGACGACGTAGACATCGGGGAGGAACTGCATCGAGATGCGCAGCGTCCCGTCTCCCTCGCAGTTCTCGCAACGGCCGCCCTTGACGTTGAATGAGAACCGCCCGGGCTTGTAGCCGCGGGCCTTGGCCGTCGGGAGCTCGGCGAAGAGCTCGCGAATGGGGGTCCAAAGCCCGGTGTAGGTCGCTGGATTGGAACGCGGGGTTCGCCCGATCGGGGACTGGTCGATGACGATCGCCTTGTCGATGAGCTCGGCGCCCCGGATCGCCCGGTGCTCCCCGGGAGTTTCCCGCGTCGCGCCGAATTTTCGGGCAAGGGCTTTATGAATCACCTCGAAGACGAGGGTCGACTTGCCGGATCCGGAGACCCCCGTGACGCACACGAAAAGGCCGAGAGGGACCTTGACGTCGATCGATTTGAGGTTGAATTGTTTGGCGCCCAGGACGGTGAGGTAGCCCTTGGGGTCGCGCTTGGCGCCCGGGAGGATCGGCGGATCCTCCCCGCGCAGCCTGCGCCCCGTGAGCGATTTCGGCGATGCGAGGATGCGATCAAGCGGCCCTTGCGCGACGATCCGTCCTCCGTGAATGCCCGCTCCGGGCCCCAAGTCCACGATCCAATCCGCGCTGCGCATCGTTTCCTCGTCGTGCTCGACCACCACCAGGGTATTCCCCAGGTCGCGAAGCCGCCTCAAGGTCGCCAGAAGCCTCGTGTTGTCGCGGGGATGGAGGCCGATCGAGGGCTCGTCGAGGACGTAAAGGACGCCGGTGAGCCCGGAGCCTATCTGGGTCGCGAGGTAAATCCTTTGAGCTTCGCCTCCCGCGAGGGTCTCCGACGCGCGGTCGAGCGTGAGGTAGTCGAGGCCGACGTCCCTTAAAAATTGCAGGCGCGAGAGGACTTCCTTGAGAGGAAGCCTGGCGATCGCGCGCTCGTTTTCCGTCCAAGAGAGGCCGGATAAAAACTCGGAGGCCCTGGAGACGGAAAGCCGGGAGAGATCGTGGATCCCAAGCCCTCCGATCGTCACGGCGCGCGCCTCCGGCTTCAAGCGCGCGCCGCGGCATTCCGGGCAGACCTTGCGGCGCATGAAGCGCTCCGTGATCGCCGCCTTGACGAAGTCGGACTCGCTTTCGGCAAGCCGGCGCTCGAGGTTGCGCACGACGCCCTCGAAGCGTCCGGAGCGTCCCTCCTCCCCGTCGCGTCCGGGGTCGCCGTAGAGAAGCACGTGGCGTTCCTTCGGCCCCAGGCCCTTCCAGGGCGTCGTCGGGTCGATGCCGTGGCGGTCGCAGACCCCCTCGAGGATTTCCGAGTAATAGCCGGACCAGGAGCGTTTCCATCGGTTGGTCCTGGTCGTGACGGGATCGGACCACGCGGCGATCGCGCCCTCGCGCAGGGAGAGGGAGGGGTCGGGCACCACGAGGGCCGGATCGACCTCGATCTTGACGCCCAGCCCGCCGCACGCCGGGCAGGCGCCGTAAGGGGAGTTGAACGAGAAAAGCCGCGGCTCGAGCTCCGGGATGCTCGTCTGGCAATCGGGGCAGGCGTGGTGCTCGCTCATGAGCCTGCCCGCGGAGGGTGTCTTGGCGGGTTCGACGCGAACCAAGCCCCGCGATTCCTTGAGAGCGAGCTCCACCGCTTCCGCGAGCCGAGATTTTTCGTCCGGATCCGCGCGCAGGCGGTCGATGAAGAGCTCGATGGTGTGGCGCTGGTAGCGGGAGAGCTTGGGAGGAGCGTCGAGATCGAAGCTCTTGCCGTCCACCCGCACGGCGGTATATCCGGAGCGTTTCAGGCGCTTGAAGAGCTCCTCGTAGGTTCCCTGGCGGCCTTGGACGAGCGGGGCGTGGAGGACGATGGGCTGGCCCGACCAGCTTTTCAAGGCGTCGGCGGCGATCGCCTGCGGCGACTGCGCCTTGATGGGGCGCCCGCAGCGGGGGCAGTGGGGGCGTCCCACGCGGGCATAGAGGAGGCGCAGGTGGTCGTAGATCTCCGTCGTTGTCGCGACGGTCGAGCGGGGGTTGTGCGAGGGGCTTCTCTGTTCGATCGCGATCGCCGGGGACAGGCCTTCGATCGAGTCCACGTCCGGCTTGTCCCTCATCTCGAGGAACTGTCGGGCGTAGGCCGAGAGGCTCTCGACATAGCGGCGCTGGCCCTCGGCGTAAAGCGTGTCGAAGGCGAGGGAGGACTTCCCGGAGCCGGAGAGGCCCGTCACGACGATGAGCTTGCCCCGCGGCAGTTCGAGGGTGATGTTCTTGAGGTTGTGCTGGCGCGCGCCGCGGATGATGATTTTTTCCATGAGGAGACCGGCCCTCAGGCGGCGGCATCCATGCCGTTACCGGCGCCGGCGGCCGATTACTGAAGGCTTACTTTTGCTATTGTATCAAACACTTTATGAGCCGTAGATCGGAAGGCCAAGACGATGATTAGGGCTCTTGGAGCCGCCATGCCCTCCGTGCATCCTTCGGCGTTCATCCATGACGCCTCCGAGATCGTGGGACGGGTGTCGATCGGCCGGGACGCCTCCGTCTGGCCCGGCGCGGTCCTGAGGGCGGATGTGTGCCGCATCACGATCGGGGAGCGCACCAACATCCAGGATGGGGCCGTCCTTCATGGGCGGGAAGGTTTCCCCGCGGCGCTGGGGCGGGGCGTCACGGTGGGGCACGGCGCGATCGTCCACGGGGCTCGGGTGGGGGACGGCTGCCTCATCGGCATGGGCGCGATCGTCATGGAGGCGCTCGTGGGGGCCGAGAGCCTCGTCGCGGCCGGCGCCTTGGTGCTGTCGGGCATGAAAATCCCGCCGCGCAGCCTCGTCATCGGCTCTCCCGCGAGGGTCGCGCGGGCTCTTACGGCCAAGGAAAGAGCCGGTCTCAAGCGCAGCGCCGAATCCTACGTCAAGCTCGCGCGGCGGCACGCGTCCCGCTCCAGGGTCGTCTTCGAGAGATGAGCGGCTTTGCGTGGGGGCTTCTGGCCGGCGCCGCCGTCGGCGCTGCCGCGGCGAGCGTCCTATGGGCGTGGCGTCACCGCCGTCTAGGGAAGTTTTTCTCTCATGGCATCCACGAGATGAACACCCCCATGACCGCGATCCAGATGACCGTCGTCAATTTCGTAGACGGCCTCTTTGGAGAGGTCCCGAAGGCCCAGCGCGAATGGCTCGACCTTCTGCGCGACCAGACGCTGCGGCTCTCGGAGCTCCTGGGAGAGTTCCGCGACTTCAACCACTTTTTTCTCCTTCGGGATCTCCATCCTTTTCCCGAGGACGTTTCCCTTAAGGAGCTTGTGGACGACGCCGCGGCGGCCCAGAGCCCCGGCGCCGGGCGGCTGGGCATGCGCATCGTCGTGGCGGGAGCTCTCCCCGATTTGAGCGTCCATGTGGACCGGGACAGGGCCGCCAGGATTCTGTCGAGTCTTCTCTTTTACGCGCGAAAAAACAGGTCCGAGGGCGACATCCTTCTCTCGGCCGATCCTTGGGGGACCTCTCACGCGGAAATCAAGATCTCCTTCCAAAGCGCGCCCGACGGTCAAAGGGCGATCGAGGAGGCCTCCTCCGTCTTTTTCCCGGCGCGCAAGGGCGGTCAAATGACATCCGGGTGGGGCTTGGGTCTTGTGCGCCGTCTCGTCCTCCTGCAGGGCGGAGACCTCGCGGTGGCCTCGCCTGGCCCCGGTCCCTGCGTCCTGGCCCTGCGGTTGCCTCTGTCGGGTCGAAATGATACGATGAGGGCTCATGGCGGTTAGGGTTCTGATAGCCGAGGACGAGCCGGCCGTCGCCGAAAACCTGGAGGCGCTTTTGCGCGCCAAGGGCTACGAGACCAAGTGGGTGGCGGACGGCGCCCAGGCCGTCGCGGCCGCGAAGCGGGACCGTCCCGACGTCATGCTCCTCGACATCATGCTGCCCAAGATGGACGGTTTTGATGTCTGCCGCCTCCTGAGGGCGGACCCGGCGACCCAGAAGGTCAAAATCATCGTCGTGACGGGATTGGGGCGCATGGGCGATGTCGAGACCGCATTCGCCAGTGGAGCGACCGATTATATCATCAAGCCGTTCGACTCGGACCGTCTTTTCAAAAAAATCGAGAAAGTCCTCCAAAGCCCGAGCTGAACGGTTTGTCCCGCCTCCGCTTCGGCTTGTCTACCGCAAGCTTTTAGCCGCCTACGGCCCCCAAGGATGGTGGCCCGTCACATGGGACGGAGACGAGACGCCGGTTTATCACCCGGGCTTCTTCGGGCCTTTGGACGAGGCTCGCCGCACCGAGATCGCGCTCGGCGCGATCCTGACGCAAAACACCGCGTGGACGAATGTCGTCCGGGCCCTCGCGAATCTCAGGCGTTCCGGGCTGCGGCGGCTGTCGGATATCCGCCGCGCCTCTCCGTCCCGGCTCGAGCGGCTTGTGCGGCCGTCGGGATATTTTCGCCAAAAGGCCAAAAAACTCCGCGTTTTCGCGGAGCACGTCCTTGGAAAAGCTTCCAAGCTCTCCGAATATCTGGAGCGGCCGACGCGGATCCTGCGTCCGGATTTGCTCGGTGTTTGGGGGATCGGTCCCGAGACGGCCGATTCGATCATCCTCTACGCCGCCCGCCGTCCGGTATTCGTCGTCGACGCCTACACCCAAAGGATCATGAGCCGCATGGGCTACTTCAAGGAGGCGTCCTACGATGACGCGCGGAATTTCTGCGCATCGCGGCTGCCGCGCCGCCATGAGATATATAATGAGTTCCATGCTCTCCTGGTCGCCCACGCCAAGCAGCATTGCCGCGCGACCCCCCGATGCCCCGGCTGTCCGCTCCTGACGTCATGCCGTCACGGACGGTCTTCACGAGCATGATAAGGGGAATAAGCTTCGCGCTCTTTGGCCTGTTGGCGGCGCGCCCCGCCGGCGCTTTGCAAGCGGCTGCCGGGAAGGTGGACATCACCCCCATCCTGGGCGTCGAACAAGTCTATATGGCCGGATTCGGCGCCACGGGCCGCCGCCCCGCGGGCGTCCATGACCCTTTGGAGGCCCGGATACTCCTTTTGTCCGACGGACGGCGCAAGGTCGCGATCGTCTCCTTGGATCTCATCGGGTTTTTCCGCCGTCAAGTCCAGGAGCTTCGGCGGCTTTCGGGCTTCGACCAACCGGGGACCTTCCTCTTTGTCGCGGCGACGCACACGCATTCGGGTCCCGACACGCTCGGGCTTTGGGGGCCGTGGCCCGGCGTTTCCGGCGTCGATGGCCGGTATCTCAAACGCATCGAAAAGGCGATCGCGGCGAAGCTCGCCAAGCTCGAAAAGGGCATGGCGCCCGTGGTTGCGGTCGGGGCCCAAGGGACGATCAATCCCCGGGGTCTTTGCCGGGACAGCCGGGACCCCGTGGTGATCGACCCGCGGATCGCCGCCCTGAGATTGCGGACGAGGGCCGGCAAGACCGTCGCGACCATCGTCAATTGGTCGTGCCATCCCGAGGTCCTAGGGCCTCATAACCTCGAACTGACGGCGGATTACCCGGCCTACGTTTGCCGCGATATCGAAGCCTGGACGGGGGGGACCTGCGTCTATCTTTCGGGGGCGATCGGGGGCCTGCTCACCCCCGATAAAAAAACGGGGGCCGACGACTGGGCGGAGGCCGCGCGGATTGGCGGGGCCGTCGCCCGGGCCGCCAGGGCTCTCCTTAAAAAGCCGGCATTCGTCGATTCCTCCGCGCGTCTCTCGGCCGCGTCAAAGGTCGTTTCTCTTCCGGTCGAGAACTCCCGGTATCTTTTGATGCTTCCCCATCTCGTCTTTGGCCACCGGATTTTGGACGCCTCGGGATCGACGCTCGCCCCTTGGAGACGCTGGGCCATTCCCCTGGAGCGGCTGCTGGGGCTCTTGAGACGGAGTTCCCTGCCTTGGGTTCGGACGGAAGTCGCCGAAGTGTCCCTGGGAAAGGCCGAGATCCTCGGCATTCCGGGCGAGATATTCCCGGAGCTCGTGATCGGAGGCTATGACGCCCGCTATGCGTTCGGCCATCCGATGATCGCGCCCGGAAACCCCGATCCGCCGGACTTAAAGAAGGCCCCGAAGCCTCCCTATCTCAAGCGCTTTTTCCGGGCGCCGGTGACGATGGTCGCGGGGCTGGCCGGCGACGAGATCGGCTATATCATCCCCGGCTATGATTTTAAAATCCGTTCCAACGCCCTGATGTTGCCGCGCCTTCCGGGACATTACGAGGAAACGAACTCGATCGGGCCGTCCGCGACCGGCATCATCTTGGACGCGGCGCGGGAATTATTGGGCGGGAGCCTAACTAAGAAGCCCAGGCGATGAACATCTCGGTCAGGAAGGCGACCGTAAATCCCGTGATGAGTCCCGCTTCCACGACCATGTGGCCTTTCAAATTGCGGCCGATGTGGATGAGCTCTCCCACCACGTAGAGGATGGCGCCGGCGGCCAGCGCCATCGAGAGCGTGTTGAAGAAGTGGGACTGCCAGAAGCTCCCTAAAACGGCCCCCACGAGGGTGGGCCCTCCTCCAAGGAGCCCCAGGCCGAAAAGGAGCTTCCAGTCGCGCCGGCGCGCCTTATCGAGGGGGGCGGCGATGCCGAAGCCTTCCGTCGCGTTGTGGAGGGCGAATCCGATCGCGAGCGTCCAGGCGAGTTCCCGGTCGCCCCAGCCATAAGACTGCGCGATCGCCAACCCCTCCGTGAGGTTATGGAGCCCGATGCCCGAGGCGATCATGAGGGCGATATGGGTCGGACCCGGGGCCTGGGAGTTTCCAGACGCGGCGTTCCGGTCGAGGAAGAATTTTTCGAAGAGAGCCATGCCTAGAAGGCCGATCGCCAGGCCCCCGAGGAAAGTCCCGCTATAGAAGAGGGCGTCGGGAAGCTTGTTGAAGCCGCCCGCATGGGCCGCGAAGAGGTCCTCGATGGGGTCGATGACCTTCTCGACGATTTCGACCAGGATGAAGAGAAGGATGCCGGTCGAGACCGCGTTGAAAAAGCCCCGGAGCTTGGGGCCGGTTCCGGACCAGGCGACGATGGGAAACCCCAGGAAGATGGTCGCCCCCGCGACGATGCCCAGCAGGTAGGGAAGTGGCATGGGCCGATCATAGCTTTAATTGAAATGGAATTTCAATTAGGGGGGAGTCCGAATTTAGTATCGTGTCCCTCGATGGAAATCCTGTTGGAGAGAGCGGAGGCTCTAAGAGCCAAGGGGCGCCTGGCCCAGGCGGCCGCCGCCTATGAGCGCATGCTGGAAAATCGCGGCGCTTCCCCGCGGGACAAGCTCAAGGCGCATATCGCCCTGGCCGCTCTCGACAGGAGCCTGGGCTTCGCCGCGCGCTCGCGCGGGCATATCCTGGCGGGCCTTCGGCTCGCCAGGCGCCTTGAAGCGACCGAGGACATCGAACTCCTGCGCCTTGAACAGGCGATGCTTCTGAGGGCCGAGGGGCGCTACGCCGAGAGCCTCGATCAATTGGGGAGATTCCTCGATTTGTTCAGACGGCGCGGGGATTGGGAAGGAGCGGGTTTCGTTTTGTGGGCGATGGGGGGGGCTCTGAGGTTTTCAGGAAACTTGGAGGGCTCCCAGAGGGCCTTTCTGCGCTCGATCGAGGCCTTCCGCCGCGCCCGGGATTCCTCGGGTTCCCGCTATGCCGTTTTGGGCCTCGCCGGACTCAAGCGCATCCGCGGCGACGTCGAGGGATCGCGGCGGCTCTACGCCGGGGCGCTCGGCAAGGCCCGCTCGGACGGGGATCTCTTTGGTCTCGCCTATGCCCACTGCGGCTTGGCGAACGCGCTCCGGCAGCTGGGCCGCATGAGCGAGGCGCGTTCCCATTACCGCTCGTCGGGCCGGCTTTATCGAAGGCTCGGGGACGCCGTGGACGGCGCCTACGTGGACTGGGGGATGGGACAGGTCGAATGGCGCTCGGGCCGCCCGGCGAGAGCCGGGCGGTTGTTCGCCCGGGCCTTGGCGGCGTTTAAGGGTGCGCGGGAGACCCGTGGGGAGGTTCTCGCGCTCATGGCCTTGGCCTCGATTCGATACTTGAACGGACACAGGCCCGAGGGGATCGCCCTCTACGAGCGGGCGGCCCGGGCCGCGCGGAAGGCCGGCATCCTGACGCCTCTCGAGTTTTTCACCTAAATGGTGAAATCTTTCCCCAGGTAGAGCTCCCGGGCCTTGGGGTCGTCGAGGAGCTGTTTCGCGGTTCCTTCGATGAGGATCTGCCCGTCGTAGATGAGATAGGCGCGATCCAGGATGGGGAGGGCCTCCCGGACATTGTGGTCGGTGATGAGGACCCCGAGCCCCTGGTCGCGCAGCTTCTCGATGAGGGCCTTCAGGTCCGAAACGGTGATGGGGTCGATCCCCACGAAGGGCTCGTCGAGCATGATGAGCTTGGGCTCGTTGATCATGGCGCGCGCGCACTCAAGGCGCCTTTTCTCTCCTCCCGACAGCCGCAGCGCGAGCTGCCGGCGCAGCTTCCAGAGCCCGAATTCCTCCAAAAGGGCCTTCACGCGGCGCATCTGCTCGAAACGGTTCTTGACCGTCCTCTCGAGGATCGCCCGGAGGTTTTCCTCGACCGTGAGCCCCCGGAACACGGTCGGCTCCTGGGCGAGATACCCCAGTCCCTGCCGCGCCCGCGCGTACATCGGAAGCGCCGTCACGTCGTTTTGGTCCATGAGGATCGCGCCGCCGTCGGGACGGATAAAGCCCGCCAAGCTGTAGAACGTCGTCGTCTTTCCGGCGCCGTTGGGTCCCAGGAGCCCCACGATCTCGCCCGATGAGACGGAAAGGCTGATGCCCTTGACCACCTCGCGCTTGCCGTAGAACTTGCGCAGCTCTTTCGCCTCGAGCTTCATCGCCGCGGGGCCAGCTCTTTTGTGCTTGGGAAAAAGATCCATCCGACGGCCCGGCCGTCGGCGTCAAGGCGCTTCAAGGATGCTCCTTGCGGCTGTTGGGCGGCGGTCCGGCCTGAGGGCGAGCCGCCCCCGTCCTCGGGCGGCTGGGTCGCCACGATCCGATCCGCCTTGACCGCCCCGCGCCAGTCCCCGGGCTTCCAAGGCGTCTTCGCGGCGACGGGCCTTCCGCCGTTGAGCGTCAGCGAACCCTTGGCGCGGTCATAGTCAGCTGAATGAGCCCAGGCCTTGAGCCGCGGCCCCCAGGCGCGGACTCTTCCGGAGAGCGTCCCCTCCTGCCCCATTTTTTCCCACGTGAGAGTCTTCCCCGAGGCGAAATCAGGGGCGGTTCCGTCTCGCGGGGTGCGCTTGACGATGACCTCGCTTTGGGAGCTTAGGCGGCCGGAGCCGGTTTCCTGATTATAGGAACCGCGGTCGCCCCGGGCGTCGACGAGATCGCCCGAGGAAAGGACGCGCTGGATGCGCACGCGGCCTTTGGCTCTCCATCGCTGGTCCGCGTGATCATAGATCGCCTCGTCCGCGGAGAGCCTCGCGTCCGTTCCCTCGTAGCGCACATGGCCCTTGAAGTACTCGACCTCGCGCCCCTTTTTCCGGGAAACCCTCCAGACTTCGGAATGGACGACGGCGCCCGCCGCCGGCTCCGCGGCCCAGGAGGGCCGGCCGCAGAAGACGATGGGAAGCCACGGAAGACCACGGAGGACCACGGACATCTTCATAAGCTTCCTTGGCCGGTCGATGCTTTCCTTGGCCCTCCGTTGCCTTCCGCAGCCTTCCGTTTCTTCCCGTTGCTCTTGAGATGCGATTCCTGCTGAAAGATTTGGACGTCGGAGAGGTCGGGGCTCGCGCGCATGCCGCGGCCGCGCATGACGCCCGCCGGCTTTTTCAGCTCGACCTTCGACTCCGTCCAGAGCTTGTCTTCCTTGGACGAGTAATTCAGGAGATCGGTCTTAAGCACGGATTGGTCCGCCATGGAGACCAGGACGACGCCCGTGGAGAGAATCACGTCGCGGGTCGCCAGGTTCACTCGCCCCGTCAGCGACGAGACCCGGCTCGAGAGCCGGCCTTCTTTGTAGAACCGCATGCGGGGGGAATCGAGATCCGCCTCCTGCGTCGCCTCCTCGAGAAGAGCCGACGGGCTCCGCAGTTTCCACACCGAGGCTCCAAGGTAGGACTGGGAAAGGGATAGATTCGTCAGGGTCTGGCGCGGGTAGGCGCGAGGAGGAGGGGGAGCTTTGCGACAGGCTCCCAAGGCCAGAAGAACCGGGAAACATGCCGCGAGCCGGCGCCTCACGGCTCCGCTTCCGGGGCTCGATTCTCCGGAGGCGCCGGCGGCTCCCCCGGAACGCCGCCTTTCGTGACGTGGCTGTTGAGCCACGGCGTCAACTCGATGGGGATGTGGCGGATATTGTAGGGCTTGGGAAGAGTCTTGAGGAAGGCCGAGACGGTGAAGTAGAGGACGACCGTCGCGGCGTAAATGATGCCCAAGGTTTTCAGGTGCCACTTGATGTCCGGGAACCATGGCGGGGAGAGCGTGAGGTCCCTGGAGCAGCGCTTGCAGGCCCGGGCCCCCTCCTTGTTTTCGTAGGCGCAATCGGGACATTTCATGGCCTATCCCCTTCCTTGACGAGTTGATCGATGGCGCTCGTCTGGCGCACGAGCGTCGGAACGTCCTTGAGGTAAATCGAATTAGGCCCGTCGGAGAGGGCGCGCTCCGGGTCGGGATGGGTCTCGAAGAAAATGCCGGCCACGCCGACCGCGGCCGCCGCCCGGGCGAGGACCGTCGCGAACTCCCGCTCGCCGCCGGTCGATTCCCCACGGGCGCCCGGGAGCTGGACGGAGTGGGTGGCGTCGTAGATGACGGGATATCCGAAGGCCCGCATGATGCGCAGGCCCCTCATGTCGACGACGAGATTGCCGTAGCCGAAGCTCGTCCCGCGCTCGGTCACGAGGATTCGGCGATTGCCGGCGGCTTCGATCTTGCGGATGGCGTTCTTGATGTCCCACGGCGCCAGGAATTGTCCCTTCTTGATGTTGACGGGCTTTCCCGTCCGGGCGCAGGCGACGAGGAGATCCGTCTGACGGCAGAGAAAGGCCGGAATTTGGATGACGTCGACGACCTTCGCGGCAAGCCGCGCCTGGGCCGGCTCGTGGACGTCGGTCAGCAGCGGCACGCCGAGCTTCGCCCGGACGCGAGCGAGGGCGGCCAAGCCCTTCTTGAGCCCCGGTCCTCGGAAAGAGGCGGCGGAGGTGCGGTTCGCTTTATCGAAGGAGCATTTGAGGACGAACGGTTTTTGGGCGCGGGCGAAGAATTCCTTGAGCCGGCGTCCGACCGTGAGGAGAAGTTCCTCGGACTCGAGCGCGCAGGGCCCCGCGATGTAGGAGAGGGGGCCCTCGTTGTCGAAAACGGCCTGGCCGACCTTGACCCTAGGCATAAAGCGTCTGGGGATGCTCCGGTTCTCCGCCTCGGCGGGCGCTGGCATGGTCCAGGGCCGCTTTGACGAAATCCCTGAAGAGGGGGTGCGGGGATTCCGGCCGGCTCTTGAATTCCGGATGGAACTGGACGGCGACGAACCAGGGATGGCCCTTGAGCTCGAGTATCTCGACGAGGTTTTTCTTGGGATAGACGCCGGTGATCCGCAGGCCCGCGTCCTCGAAAAGCCCCCGGTATTTGTTGTTGAACTCGTAGCGATGGCGGTGGCGCTCCGAGATGGACGCGGCCTGATAGGCCTTGTAAGCGAGGCTTCCCTCCGCGAGTCGGCACGGATAGACGCCCAGGCGCATCGAGCCCCCGAGATCCTCGACGCCCTTTTGCTCCGCAAGGAGATGGATGATCGGGTAGCGGGTCTTGGGGTCGAACTCCGTTGAGTGGGCGCCCCGCATCTTCAGGACGTTTCTCGCGAACTCGACGGCGGCCGTCTGGAGGCCCAGGCAGAGCCCCAAATAGGGAATGCCGCCGCGGCGGGCGACCTCGGCGGCCTTGATCTTCCCTTCGATACCGCGCTCGCCGAAGCCTCCCGGGACGAGGATGCCGTGCGCGCCGTCGAAGGCCGGTCCCGAGTCAAGCCGCGTCACGTCAAGATAGCGCGCTTCCAGGGCGGCATCGTGGTGAAGGGCCGCGTGAACGAGGGCCTCGTGCACGGACTTATAGGCGTCGCGGCAATCGGTATACTTGCCGGCGATCGCGATCGAGACGCGGCGCTTGGGGCGCTTGATCCGCCCGGTCAATCGGCCCCACTCCGCGAGATCCGCCGGACGCGTCTTGAGAGCCAAGAGGCGCGCCAAGGCATCTCCCAGCCCTTGACGCTCGAAGAGAAGCGGGACCTCGTAGATCGACGCCACATCCGGAGCCTCGAAGACGGACTCCCTGGGAAGGTTCGCGAAAAGGGCGATCTTCCCCTTGATGTCGGCGGAGAGAGGTTTTTCCGAGCGGCAGATGATGATGTCGGGCGATATGCCGATTTCCCGGAGCTTCCCGACCGAATGCTGGGTGGGCTTGGTCTTGAGCTCCTGCGCGGCGCCGATATAGGGGACGAGCGTCACGTGGACGTAGGCCACCCGCGCGTCCCCGGCTTCGATCGCCATCTGGCGGGCCGCCTCGAGGAAGGGAAGGCCCTCGATGTCGCCCACGGTGCCTCCCAGCTCGATGATCGCCACGTCCGAGCCCTTGGCGGCCCTGCGGAATCGGCTTTTAATTTCCTCCGTGACGTGAGGGATCACTTGGACCGTGGCGCCGAGGAAATCGCCGCGCCTCTCGCGGGAGATGACCGTCTCGTAGATCTGGCCCGCCGTGACGTTGTTGGCGCGGTGCATGTCCTTGTTGAGGAATCGCTCGTAGTGCCCGAGGTCGAGATCCGTTTCCGCCCCATCCTCCGTGACGAAGACCTCCCCATGCTGGAAGGGGTTCATGGTCCCCGGATCGACGTTGATGTAAGGGTCGCATTTGAGCATGGAGACGGAGAGCCCCCGGGCCTCGAGGATGCGGCCGATGGAGGCGGCGGAGATGCCCTTTCCCAGGGAGCTCACCACGCCGCCCGTCACGAAGAGATAGCGGCTCATGGGCGAAGGGCGGCCGAGAGCTCCGAGAGCTCCGGAGCGGCCGTGCCGAGCTTGCCGACGACGATCCCGGCCGCGATGTTGGAGAGGATGGAGGCCTCCTCGAGGGTCGCCTTGGAGGCCAGGGCCAAAGTCAGAACCGAGATGACGGTGTCCCCGGCGCCCGTGACGTCGAAAACTTCCTTGGCCACGGTGGGAATGTGGATGGGGGGGGCGTCGCGCTTGAAAAGGCTCATCCCCTGGGCGCCGCGCGTGATGAGAACCGAGCGGGCCCGCAGGGTCTTCAAGATGTCGCGGCCAAGACGCTCGAGATCGTCGAGGGAGGCCTTCGGATGGCGGTTCATGCCTCCCCAGGCCTCCTGAAGATTGGGTGTGATGCAGGTGACGCCGCGGTAGCGCTTGAAATGCTCGACCTTCGGGTCGGCCGTGACGGGAATGCCGCGCTTGTTGGCATGGGAGATGGCTTCCCGCAGCAGGCGCGGGCCGATCACGCCCTTGCCGTAATCGGAGAGGACCAGCGCCTGGGCGCCGTCCGAAAGCTCCCGTAGGAGGCTTTCCAGGATCTGCCGCTCGGCCTTGGCGCCGAGAGGCTCCGATGACTCCCGGTCGAATCGGACGACCTGCTGGTGCTCCGCCAGGATGCGGCATTTTTGCGATGTGGGCCGGGCGCCGTCCTCGACGAGGCCGCTCGCGTCCACCCCGCGGCTTTCGAGGGCGCCCAGCAGCCTTCGAGCGGCCTCGTCGCGGCCCAGGATGCCGATCGCTCGGACGTCGGCGCCCAGGACCGCGAGATTGACGGCCACGTTGCCGGCGCCGCCCGGAACGACGGATTCGTTGGCGACGTGGACCACCGGGACGGGGGCCTCGGGGGATAGGCGGCTCGCGCTGCCCCTCAGATAGAGGTCGAGCATGAAGTCGCCGGCCACGATGATGCGCTTTCCCTTGAAGGCGCGCAGAAGCTGCAAAAGCCTTTCAGGCTTGGCCATCGCTTGGAAAATTATACAGAGTTTTTAGAGGAACAATTCGGCCGGCGCCGGCCGGGAGCCGGTTAGTCATCCGGGCTGGGCCCCGGCGGACGGTTCGCCGGGGCGACGATCGTCTTGGCCCCGGGCGCAATCAAAAGCGCCGAGACATGGCCGAAAAAGAGCTGGACGGACATGCGAACGGGGATCTTCTTGTCGTCGTCGGTGAGCCAAACCCGAAGGTTTCGCCCTTTCTGGACGAAAATCCCCTCCCTGTCGCGAAGGCCCGGCTCAACGACGACGGTGCGCCAAGTCCCGGCCGGAGTCGTGATCTTCGCGCGCTTGAGAACCCTGACGATGAGAGGCCAGTTGTTTTTCGTATTGACGTCGAGGACGATGTCGTGGCCCGGCGCGAGCCTCTGGGAACGGATATAGAAAAGGCTTGATAAGATGTCCTGGACGGAGGCCGGGATGGTTCCGCGGAAAATCTTATAGCTGCCGTCGCGGT
>DAHVWT010000034.1 GCA_027327915.1 Elusimicrobiota bacterium | reverse complement strand
GCGCTCGCGAGCGCGGCGATCGGCGCCGCGAGCCTCTGCGTGGGACGTTCGCAGCCATGGGAGCGCTGCGCCAGCATCGGGCTTTCCTGGTGGCTCGCCGATGCGGCGGGCATCGTCGTCCTCGCCCCTCTCCTGATCCTCGCGGCGAACGAGAAATTCGAGCGATGGAGCAAGGAAAAAAGCGCCGAGGCGGGGCTCCTCTTCGCGGCCGTCATTCTGACCGGCTGGGCCGTCCTTGGGGGCGCGCCGGCGGCGCGGAATTACCCGCTGGACTTTCTCTGCCTGCCCGTCGTCCTCTGGCCCGCGTTCCGGTTCGGCCGGCGGGAGACGGCTCTCACGGCTCTCCTGCTCTCGGGCGCCGCCGTGGGAGGCGCCCTGCGCGGGCACGGCCCTTTTTTCAGGGGCGACGTGTTCGAGACCGTGCTTCTTCTCCAGATCTTTTGCGCCATCACCGCGGCCGCGGCGCTCGCGGTCTCCGCGGTGGTCGACGAGCGCCGCAGGGACCGGGAAATCCTTCAAGGCTCCCAGCGGACGCTCGAGGAGGCGGTGCGTTCCCGCACGGAGAGCCTGACGAGGACCTTAAACGAGCTCGAGACCGAGGTCGCGCGGCGGGCTCTCGTCGAGACGGCGCTTGAGAGCCGGACCCGGGAGCTTGCCCGCTCCAACCAGGAGCTTCAACAGTTCGCGTCCGTGGTCTCCCACGAGCTCCAGGAGCCCCTGCGCAAGATCCTGACCTTCGGCGACCTTCTCAAGACCATGGCCGCCGACCCGCGCCGCGAGGAATGGGAATACGCCGAGCGCATGGAGGACTCCGCTCGCAGGATGCAGCGGTTGGTGGAGGGGATTCTGGAGCTTTCCCGAGCGACCGGAGAGACGCCGCCTCTGGCGCCGGTCGACTTGGGGGAAGTCGCCCGCGAGGCGGCCTCCGATTTCGAGCCCCTCGTTGCCGAGATGGGAGGAAGCATCTCGATCGGTTCGCTCCCGATCCTCAACGCCGACCGCCTTCAAATGCGTCGTCTCTTCTCGAATCTCATCTCGAACGCCTACAAGTTCCGCAAGAAAGCGGGGGCTCCCTCGATCAGGATCGCGGCCGAGGACGCGCGGGGCGGGTTCGTGCGCATCCTGGTCGAGGACAACGGGATCGGCTTCGAGGAAGAGTTCGCCGAGGCGATCTTCAAGCCTTTCGGCCGACTGCACCGCCGCACGGATTACGAGGGAAGCGGCTTGGGCCTCGCCATTTGCCGCAGGATCGCGATGCGGCACGGCGGGGATATCGCGGCAAAGGGCCGCCCGGGCCAGGGCGCTGTTTTCACCGTGACTCTGCCGGTTTGAACCATGAATCGCTCGACATCGGAGAAAAGCCCCGCCTCGGCCAGGAGAGAAAACGTGTTGCGCGATGGCGACGCCCGGCGCTTGCTCGATGTCCTGAAGGCCTACCGGGACGGCGATTTCACGTCGCGACTTCAAATCCCCCGAGACGGCATCGCGAGGGAGATAGCGAAGACCCTCAACGAGATCATCGCGTTCCATGAGAGCCGGACGATTGAATTCCGCAGGGTCGCCGGGATGGTCGGCCGCGAAGGCAAGCTCGGGGAGCGCGCCGTGCTCGGGCGGGCGAATGGGGATTGGAGCAGCCCGCTTTCCGCGCTCAATTCCCTCCTGAACGATCTGACGCGGCCCATGAACGCGATGACCCGCGTCATCGGCGCGGTCGCCAACGGAGACCTGTCCCAACGCATGGATCTCAAGACGGCCGGACAGCCCTTGCGCGGCGAATTCCTCCATACCGCCATGATCGTCAACGGCATGGTGGAGCGGCTTGGCCAGTTCGCGTCGGAGGTGACGCGCGTCGCCCGGGAGGTGGGCACGGAGGGCAAGCTCGGCGGACAGGCCCGGGTGAAGGGCGTCGCCGGAACGTGGAAAAACCTGACGGACAGCGTGAACTTCATGGCGGCGAACCTGACCGCGCAGGTGCGCAACATCGTGGAAGTGACGACGGCGGTGGCGAAGGGCAATCTCTCGCGCAAGATCACGGTGGACGTGAAGGGCGAGATTTTGGCGCTCAAGAACACCATCAACACGATGGTGGACCAGTTGGGCTCGTTCGCGTCGGAGGTGACGCGCGTCGCCCGGGAGGTGGGCACGGAGGGCAAGCTCGGCGGACAGGCCCAGGTGAAGGGCGTCGCCGGAACGTGGGAGGACCTGACGAATCACGTCAATTCCATGGCCGCCAATCTCACGACGCAGGTGCGCGGCATCGCGAAGGTCGTGACCGCGGTGGCCAACGGCGACCTCAAGAGGAAGCTGATTTTGGAAGCGAAGGGCGAGATCGCGGAACTCGCCGAGACGATCAACGGCATGATCGACACCCTGGCCCTTTTCGCCGACCAGGTGACATCGGTCGCCCGCGAGGTGGGCATCGAAGGGAAGCTGGGCGGCCAGGCGCGCGTCCCCGGGGCGGCCGGGATCTGGCGGCATCTAACCGACAACGTCAACCAATTGGCGGCCAACCTGACGGCGCAGGTGCGCGCGATCGCCGACGTCGCGACCGCCGTCACGGAGGGGGACCTTTCCCGCTCGATCGCGGTCGAGGCCCAGGGCGAGGTGGCGGCCCTCAAGGACAACATCAACGAGATGATCCGCAACCTCAAGGAGACGACGCTCAAGAACACGGAGCAGGACTGGCTCAAGACCAATCTCACCAAATTCACGCGCATGTTGCAGGGCCAGCGCGACCTCTTGAACGTCTCCCAGCTCGTGCTCTCGGAGTTGGCGCCCCTGGTTCAGGCCCAGGCGGGTGTCTTCTACGTCTCCGATGTCAAGGATCATGAATCGGGCCTCAAGCTCACGGCGGCCTACGCCCGCGGGCGGGGCGCGCTGGCGCCTCCCGAGTGGCTGCGCAAGGGGGAAGGGCTCATCGGCCAGTGCGCCGTTGAAAAGGAGGTTTACCGCCTTTCGGATGTCCCGTCGGACTATGTCCGGATCGGATCCGGCCTCGGCGCGACCGCGCCCCGCAACGTTGTCATCTTCCCGGCGCTCTTTGAAGGGGAGGTCAAGGCCGTCGTTGAGCTCGCGTCCTTGCGTCCCTTTAGCGAGGTCAACATCGCCTTCCTCGAGCAGCTCATGGAGAGCATTGGGATCGTCATCAACACGATCGCCGCGACAACGCGGACGGAGGAACTCCTCGCGCAGTCGCAGGCCTTGACCGAGGAACTGCGCGAGACGAACCGGCGGCTCGAGCAGCAGAACATCGAGGTCGAGCAAAAAAACAGGGAGGTCGAGCAGGCGCGGGTCTCCCTCGAAGAGAAGGCGGCCCAGCTCGCTTTGACATCAAAGTATAAATCGCAATTCCTGGCCAACACCTCGCACGAGTTGCGCACGCCGCTCAATAGCCTCCTCATCCTCTCCCAGCTCCTGGCCGAGAACGCCGAGGGAAATCTCACCGCCAAGCAAGTCGAGTTCGCCAAAACGATACGCGCGGCCGGCTCGGACCTTCTGGATCTCATCAACGACATTCTGGACCTCTCCAAGATCGAGTCCGGAACGATGATTTTGGATATCGGCGCGGTGGCCTTCACGGAGTTGGAGGAGTACATCGAAAAGGCATACCGGCACGTCGCGACGGCGAAAAACCTGGAATTCAAGGTTGAGATCGCGCCCGGGATTCCGGCGGCGATCACCACCGACTATAAGCGGCTTCAGCAGATTCTCAAGAACCTGCTCTCCAACGCCTTCAAATTCACCGAGCACGGCAGCGTGAGCCTCGTGATCGGCCCGCCTCCCGCCGGCTGGGAGCCTAAAAACGAGGCCATGCGCGCGGCTCATGAAATCGTCGCCATGTCGGTGCGCGACACCGGCATCGGGATTTCCAAGGACAAGCAGGAGATCATCTTCGAGGCCTTTCAACAGGCGGACGGCACGACCAACCGCAAATACGGCGGGACCGGGTTGGGCCTTTCGATCAGTCGGGAGTTGGCGAGGCTCTTGGGGGGAGAACTGCGTCTGGAGAGCGTCGCCGGCGAGGGAAGCGTCTTCACGCTCTTTCTGCCCTTCGTCTATGCGGGCGCCGCCCCTTCTTCCCCGCCGTCGGTGCGTCCCGCCGAAAAGCCGGCGGCGCCCGCCGCGGAGGAATCGGCGGTCCCGGGCTTCCTGGGCGCGTCGGCGACGAATTCGGACGAGACGGAGATCGAGATCGCGGACGACAGGGCCTCCATCCAGAAAGGAGACCGCGTGGCCCTCATTATCGAGGATGACGCCGATCTCAATCGGACCTTCGCGGAGTTGGCTCGTTCCGCGGGATTTAAGATCCTCTCGGCCGCTCGCGCGTCCAAAGGGATCGTCCTGGCCAAGGAGTTCGAGCCGGCTGTCGTGGTTCTGGACATCAATCTTCCGGACGCGAACGGGTGGACGCTCCTCGACCGCATCAAGCACGATCTCGCGACACGCCACATCCCCGTCTATGTGGTCTCCGCCGGAGCGGATTTCAAGAGGACGTTCCAGCTGGGAGCGAAGGGCTTCCTGCGCAAGCCCGCCACTAAAAAAGAGCTCGTCGAGTTGTTCCGCGGCATGCAGGAGTTCGTGGAACGGCGCAAACGCCGCCTCCTTCTCGTCGAGGCCGATAAAACGCGTCGAGATTCGATCCTCAATCTCGTCGGAAACGGCGACATCGAGACGACCGTCGCGCTCAGCGGCCGGGAAGCGATCGAGGCTTTGGCCCGGGAGGTCTTCGATTGCGTCGTGCTCGACCCCGATCTCCCCGACGAGGCGCCCGCCAAGTTCCTGCGCGAGATGGGCAAGGCCCGCGGCGGCCCGCTGCCGGTGATCCTCTATGGGAACGGCATGGCCGACGCGGCCGCCCGCAAGCTCGAGGAGGCGGCTCCCGGGGCGCTCGTGCGGGGCGTCGACACGCCGGAGCGGCTTGTCGACCGGGCCCTTCTCTGGCTTCATCGGCCGCAAAAAGCTTTGGACGAGCCCCGCCGGCGCATTGTGGAGAAGGCGAGCGCCTTGGATGCGGACTTGGCCGGCAAGCATGTCCTGATCGTCGACGACGACGTCCGCAACATCTTCGCGCTGACGACGATACTCGAACGCGCGAAAATGCGCGTCTCCTATGCCGAAAGCGGCCGGCAGGCCCTCGAGATTCTCGAGAAGGCCTCCGGCGTCGAGATCGTCCTCATGGACATCATGATGCCCGGCATGGACGGTTACGAGACGATGCGCGCGATCCGGCGCCTGCCCCGCTGGCGCGAGCTCCCGATCGTCGCGCTGACGGCGAAGGCGATGAAGGAGGACCGCCGCAAGTGCATCGAGGCGGGCGCCACGGACTACATCGCCAAGCCCGTCGAACGGGAGCAGCTTTTCTCGCTGATCCGTCTGTGGCTGGCTCGGGAGAACTCCTGACGCATGGAGGCTTCCGAGCGCAGGGCCAACATCCTCGTCGTGGACGACCAGCCGGAGTCGCTGCTCGCGGTCGAGGCGATACTCGCGGGGCTGGGAGAGAACGTCGTCGCGGCCCGTTCGGGCCAAGAAGCGCTTCTCCAGATGCTCAAGAAGGACTTCACCGTCGTTCTCCTTGACGTCCAGATGCCGGGGTTGGACGGGTTCGAGGTGGCGACGCTGATGCGGGAGCGCGAAAAGACGCGGCGCATCCCCATCATCTTCATGACGGCGGCTTTCACGGGGGACGCCTCCGTTTTTAAGGGCTATGAGGTGGGCGCCGTCGACTACATCTTCAAGCCCGTCGTGCCGGAGATTCTTCGCGCCAAGGTTTCCGTGTTCGTGGAACTCGAGCGCAAGGAGGAGATGATACGCCAACAGCGGGAGCTGCTGTGGGAGGCGGAGCGGCGCGAGCACGAGAGGCGCATGGAGGAAGCGCTTTCCTTCACCCATGCGGTGTCCCACGAACTGCGGGCCCCGCTGCGCCACATCCAGAGCTTCAGCGAGCTCCTCGTCGAGGCCTACGCGGGCCGCCTGGGCGACGACGGACGCGGCCTTTTAAACAGAATCTCGGGCGCGGCCAACGAGCTTCTCCATCTCATCGACGCCCTGCTTAAGTTCTCCGAGGCGACCCGCGTCCATCTTCGCGCGCGCGACGTCGATCTGAGCCGGCTCGTCGCCGGCATCGCCGTGGAGCTCAAGCGCGAGGATCCGGCCCGCAACGTCGAGTTCGACGTTCAGAAGGGGCTGTCCGCGACGGGAGATCCCGAGTTTTTGCGGGTGGCCATGGAAAACCTTTTGCGCAACGCGTGGAAATTCACGGCGAAGAAACCCGTCGCCCACATCGCCTTCGGGAGTTCGGAGGGCCCGGGCGGAGCCGTTTATTTCGTCCGGGATGACGGCGCCGGGTTCAGCATGGAGGACGCCGGAAAACTTTTCAAGCCGTTTTCCAGGCTGCACGCCCGCCAGGACTTCGAGGGCACCGGTGTCGGCCTCGCGACGGTGGGGCGCATCATTGAGCGTCACGGCGGGCGCATCTGGGCGGAAGGCCGCGTCGGCGGCGGCGCCGCCTTTTTCTTCACGCTTCATGCCCGCGCCGCGGATGAGCCCCAGGAGCCGCTCGTCGCGGCCTAGGGCGCCTGCTTGCCGGTAGGAAAAGCAACGGCGGGCGGATGGGAGCGGGCCAGCAGATGGAGCGCCTCGGCGTCGGAGACGGCTCCGAACTCCTCGTAGAATTCCCCGATGGCCGTGAAATCCTCGGATACGTGCGGGCAGACGATCTGGTCCGCGCCGCGGGCGATGAGGCGGAAGGCGGACCAGGACGCGACCGGCGTCGCGACGACGGCGCGGGCGGGATGGCGCAGCCGCGCCTGCCAGATCGCGGCCAGCATCGTTCCTCCCGTCGCGACCCCGTCGTCGGTGAGGATCGCCGTCTTTCCAAGAAGGGGGACGGGAGCCTTGGCGGAGCGGTACATCTCCTCGCGGGAGCGCAGGCTCCGCCGGATGTCGCGGATGCGCGCGGCGACGTAGGAATCCGGCACTTCCGTCTTTTTAATGATGTCGGCGTCCAAATGCTCCGCCCCCAATCCCACGGCGCCGATGGCGAGCTCCGGATTGACCGGATGTCCGATTTTCTTGACGAGGATGACATCGAGGTCGAGCCGCAGCTTTTCCGCGATCACCCGTCCCAGGACAAGACCGCCTCGGGGGATCGCGAGGATTACGGCCTTGGGGTCGCCTCGATAGGATTCCAAGTGCTTGGCGAGCTCAAGGCCCGCCTCGATCCTGTTTCGAAATAGCGCCATCGCATCCCCCGGTTCTTGGCCAAGCAACGATGCGGCCTCATTCTCATTATATATCGCGGCGCGGCTTATGATGCTTGGGCGGACGACCCGCCAGCTTGTGTCGGCGGCCGGCCCCTGGAGGCCATTTTGTTGCGAAATAGGCAGGCAGCCTGAAAAAAGCGGCGGCCCTCGGGGCCGCTGCCATGACGGCACATTTGTCTGGAGGAGGGATAAACATGGCTGGAAATAGAGAGATGGCGGTGAGGGAGGAGGAAGAAGCGCTGGGGATGCCTTCGTTATTGAAGGGATTCCCCTCGCTGTTCGGCGGGTTCTCGGAGCTATTCGACGACCTAGCGAGCGGCTTTCCGATGATGCGCTATCCGTCGTTGAGAACGACGACCTGGTGGCCGCGCGTCGACATCCATGAGACGGAAAAGGAGTACGTCATCACCGCGGCCGTGCCGGGTCTGCGCAAGGAGGACATCAAGATCAATGTCGAAAACGGCGTCCTCTCGATCAGCGGCGAGCGCAAGGAGTCCAAGGAGGATAAGAGTCGTGAGTGCCTCAGACATGAGATCCTATACGGCTCCTTCCGCAGGGACTTCGTGCTCCCCTCGGGCATCCATCCCGAAGACGTGAAGGCCACGCAGAAGGAAGGGCTGCTGACGGTCTCGATGCCCAAACCTCACGAGACCAAGAGCCGCGGCATCAGCATCAGAGTCGAATAAGCCTTAACGGCGCACCATTTCAGGCGGAGCGGCCCCCCGCTCCGCCTGATCCGTTTTGTCGGTTTTTTGGCCCAAATGTTGCGTAAATTCTGTCGAGAACCCAGGACAAGGAGGCATCATCCCATGGAAAAGACATCTAATCGCGCGGTGCGTTTTCCCCCAAAGAAGATTTTGGCGGCCCTGGATTTGTCCGAGGCATCCCTGCCCGCATGGGAGGAGGCCAAGCAGCTTGCCAAGGAATTTGGAGCGAAAGTCGAGGGAATCTACGTCCAACCCTGGATTTATTCCGGGCTCAAGGCCGGCATGCCGTCCTCCACGGCGACCGCCAGGGCGAGTTCCGAGGCCCTGGAGGCCTTGCGAGCAAGGTTGGGTCTCTCGGCCGATGTCGGGGTCGTCCCCGGGGAGGTCGAGGAGACGATACTTTCATGGGGCAAGGATTTGGGCTTCGATCTTATCGTGATGGGCACTCATGGGCGCACGGGGTTCCAGCGGGCGATCCAGGGTTCTGTCGCGGAGACCATCGTGTACCATTCGGTGATCCCGGTCCTCATCGTCCGCGGCCGCCCGGCGCCGATCAAAAGCGTCCTGGTCCCGGTGAATTTCGAGAGCTATGCGATGGCGGGACTGCAAGCCGCGGGCTATGTGGCGCAGGCCTTCAAGGCGCGGCTGACGGCGCTCCACGTTCTCGACGCGGCGCTCGCCGACGATCTTGACGCGATCAAGGAGGCGAAATCGCGGCTGGCGGCGGCGCTGGCGCGGCTGGCCCCCCCGGTGAGGCGCGCGGCGCGTCCGGCGATGCGCCTGGGCTTCGGGAGGGCCGATGAGCAGATCGTCTCCGCAGGAGAGGATTCGGACCTTATCGTCATGGCGGCGCATCGTAAGGGATTTCTCAACGATACCGTTCTCGGCACGACGGTCGAGCGCGTCATGAGGCACTCGACGAAACCCGTGCTGGCGATTCCGCCCGGGCTCGCCGCGCGAAGGCCCGAGAACGGGCTCCCGGCGAGGCTCCATCATCAAAAGGCGGCTCTAGCGCGATAGGCGGGGCTGAACCGGTGATTCCGGCCGCGCGATTCCATGACTGGAACTTCGGCCCTGCCACCGCCCCGGAGCCGGCATGAGCCGGCTGCAAAAGGTCAATCCGCGCCCCCTTCCGATGCCGGCTCCGGGGCGGTGACTGGCCGATGCGTTGCGATGCTCATGGAGAGAGGCGTTCGGCTATGGCCCTGAAATTTCCTCCCAAGCGCATCGTGGTCGCGGCGGACACGTCCTCGCCCGCGTTTTCCGCCTTGGAGGCGGCCAAAATCTTGGCGAATCGCTGGCATTCCAAGATCGAGGTCGTCTACGCCCAGGACATTCCGGTCAACCTGATGAGTTGGGGGGTTGAATCCGACGGGGAAGGAATCGGCGAGTTCGCGGGACAGTTGAACGATCTGCGTCGGTGGAGGGAGGATCGCCTGGCGCTGCGGATGAAAGACATGCCCGCCTCCCGGGTCAAGATCCGCAGCGTGCGCGGCTGGCCCGCGAAGGCTTTGGCGGCTCTCGCCGGTCCCGGCCGGTCGGATTGGGTGGTGACGGGGACGCACGGGTATTCGGGGTTGCGGCGATTGGCTCTGGGTTCGGTGTCGGAGGCCATCGTGCGCGCCGCGCGCGTGCCCGTCTTGACGCTTCGCGCGAGACGCAAGCCCTTTAAGCTCTCCCGGATCCTGGCGCCTTACAATTTCAAGGATTATTCCAGGAGCGCTCTGCTCTACGCGGCCCGGATGGCGCGACATGTCCGCTCCCGTCTCGACATCCTCTATGTCGCGCCGGAAGGTTCGTCGAGAGAGGAGGCCGCGGGCGAACTCAAGGTGGATTTGCAAAAGCTGTTGGGACGGGTCGGTTTGACGGGATACCGGGCCCTGGTCTTGAAGGGGAATCCTCGCCGGGAGATCCTCCAGGCGGGCGCGGGGGGCGATTACGATCTTATCGTCGTGGCGGCCCATCGACGTTGGTTTTGGCGGGACGTGATCCTGGGCTCGACGGCTGAAACCATCCTGAGACATTCTCCCATCCCCGTCCTTTCCATCCCTTCCGTCGAGAGGGCCATGGCCCGGCGCGGGGAGCCGGTGGAATTGCTCGGGACGGAGGAGTAAGGAGGAGACATGGAGATCGTGGGCCGGCTCATCAAGGAACACGGCGAGATGCTTGGAATCCTCGATGTGATGTTCGCGCTTCTCGCCCAGGCGGAGAAAATCCAAGGCGAAGAGCGCGGCGCCCTCGTGGAGAAAAGGCTGCCGGGGCTTCAGGAGCGCCTGCTCGGCATCCTCAAGCGGCACGAACACGAGGAGGGGGAGCTTTTGAGCGGGGAGGCCGCGACTTTAAACGGCGTCGTCGGCCGTCAGCACATGGAAATCGACGAGGTCTTCAGGATTGCCTCGGCGCTCATTTATCTTAAGGATCCGGGCAACCTTCACACCATCCAATTCGCCCTGAGGCGCATCCAGGACGACCTCAAGCAGCATTTTGCCTACGAGGAGCGAGTCGTCTTCCCCCGCCTGCCCGCCTCGGCCACGTCTTAGCCGTTGGTGCCTGGCATTAAGTTTTAAAGTTATCGCGCCGCCGTTTTTAGTAACTTAAAAACTTAATGCCAGGCACCGAGTTCGAGTTCCGCTCAGGAACGCATGACTTCGTGGCGCACCGCGTTGACGGTGCGGCGCGAAATGCGAATGGCCCGTTCGTTCTTGAGCCGCTCGGCAAGGGCCTGGTCCGTCGGCGTCTTATCGGCGGCGAGCCAGCGGGCGAGAATCTCGCGCACGACCTTTCTTCGTCCCGGGACCAAGGTGATGAGCGGGACTTCCCGGCCTTGGGGGAGGAGCACGGAGCGCCCCGCCAGCGCCCGGCTGATCGTGCTGGGCGCGAGGTCGAGGCGCCGCGCGAGCTGGCGCAGGCTGATTCCCGTTTTATCCTCCTCCTTGCCGCTGCCCAGCGCCGACGCCTGGATTTTCACCGCCGATTCGAGGATCCGAAAGAGGGTGTTCTGCCTGAGGTTGACCGCCTCGATTTTCTTAAGGAGGCGCGGCAGGCGCTTGCGCTCCTCCGGCCCTAGTTCCCCTTTGTCTTTCCATTTCTCGACCATCTCGTAGCGCAGCTGGTAGAGGCCGCGGGCCCAGTAGGGGGAAAGGAACTCGAAGACGGGCTCGCCGTCATCAAGAGAAATCTTCGCCAGGCAGGCGTAGGATTGGACGGCGCCGGGGTCGCGGTTGGGAAGTTCGAACTCCGCGCGGCTTCCCATCTCAAGGAGGAAGGCGTGGATGCTTCGGACATCGGCGAGATCCATCCCCGTCCGCTCCGCGATTTGGGGAAGAGTCAACGGCTCCTCGGCGTGTATGAAATAACGCTCGAAATTTTCCTTCCCGATCTTGCGGATGAGCTCGACCAGGCTCCGGCGCCCCTCGAGGAGGGCGTCCACTTGGACCCGGTCTCCCTTGGCGATAAGCCGCTCGTTCATCTCGTAGAATCGCCCGCTCAGCTGCCCCCGGGGCCAGCGGTGACGGCGGATGGCGGATGGCAGTTGCTCGCTGCCGAAGAAAAGTTTCTGGAAGAGAGGGTCTTTCTCGATTTTCTCGATTTCTTGGGAGAACTCCTTTTCCGGCATATGGACCAAGTCCGCCATCCGGAGCCTGCCGAAGATGGCCATACGTTGTCGAGTTTCGAGTCGTGGCGAGAGTCTTTGGCTGGCATTCATGAGTTTATTGGTTTTGGCTGATGGCTGAAACGTTACGATAGCTCTCTAGCAATATTCCAGCCAATGCGGCAATAGAGCAGAAGATGTTCCAATATGGAGCGCACTAAGTTGAATAAAACGTTCCCGTCAAGCAAGGCATGAGAGCGGCCAAGGCTTCGTTGGCCCGGGTATTTCGACAGGCCTTGGACGCCGCCGCCGATTTAGTTTGGCTGCGCGACCCCGTCACCGGGACGGTTCTTGAGGTCAATGCGGCGACCACAAAAGCCTTGGGATATTCCCGAGAGGAGATGGTGGGCCGCGATCTCCGGGATTTTGCCGCGGACCTGGATACGGAGGCCTACGCCCGCTATTGGGGAGAGATCGAAGCTGGGCGCCCCGCCCTCGTCGCCGCGACGATGGTCGGGAAATCCGGCCGCAGGATCCGGCTTGAGTGCCGGGCCACGATGATTCCCTACGGCGACGGGAAGGCTGTCTTCTGCATCGCCCGGGACATCGGAGAGACCCTCAAAGAGGAACGATCCCGAGCGCTTCTCCAGGAGGCCGTCAAACGTTCCAACGACGTCGTGATTTTCTACGACGCGAACGAAACCATCACGGAGGTCAACGACGCTTTCGAGAAGCACTACGGATATTCCCGGGAGGAGGTGTTGGGCCGAAGCTCCGATATCCTGCACTCCCGGCATACGACCCCCGAGATTCACCGCGGGAGGTGGGAGGCCCTCCACGATCCCGCGCGCGGCTATTGGCGGGGAGAGATCGTCAACCGGGCCAAGGACGGGCGGGAAATACCGGTCATCCTCAGCATGACGACGGTGCGCAACGATGCCGGCGAGATCATGGGCTTCGTCTCGAACGCGGTGGACATGTCCGAGATGAAGGCTCTTCAGGAGCGGCTGGCGCAGGCGCAGTCCCTGGCGGCGGTCGGGGAGATGGCCGCCATGGTCAGCCACGAGATCAGGAACCCCCTAAGCTCGATCATCTTGGCCGCCAAGCGCGTGGCCGAGGACGGCATTTCCGCCGGCGAGCGCGACGCCGCGTTGAAGGCGCTCCTGTCCCAATCAGGCCGGCTCAACGAGACGTTGAGCCATTTTTTGATCTACGTTCGGCCCCGGGAGATCAAGCTTTCGCGATCCAACCTCAACGCGATGGTGGGCGAAATAGCCGACCTGATGCGGGCGGACCGGGACGTCGCGGGGGGGATACGCTTTGCCGTCGCCGTGGACCCGGAGCTCTCTCCTTTTTACATGGACGCGGATCAAATGAGGCAGGTGATTTGGAACATCGCTCTCAACGCCGTCCAGGCCATGGAGGGCAAGGGCGAGCTCAAGATGCTGGTGGGGCGCAACGGCGGGCAGGCCTTTGTCGTCATCTCGGACACCGGCCCCGGCATCGCGCCCGAGCACCTCAAGTCGATCTTTAACCCTTTCATGACGACCAAGAGCCAAGGAACCGGGCTGGGGCTCGCGATCTGCGACCGCATCGTCAAGGCGCATGGAGGGCGCATCGAGGTCTCAAGCCGGGAGGGGGCGGGGGCGACGTTCTCGATTTTTCTGCCCCGCCGGCTCCAGATGCCGGACTGAATTTGCCCATGCTCCTAGCGTAAAGATATCATGGCTTTGTCAGCGAACGGCAACGGCATGGACCTTCCCAAGCTTCTCCTCGTCGAGGACGACGTCTCCATTGCCCTTCTTTTAAGCTCCGAGCTCAAGCGACGCGGGCTCGACGTCGTCTCCGCCAAGTCCGGGGCGGAGGCCGTGGGGAAGCTCGCGGCCGAGCCCTTCGACGTCGTGGCGACCGATTTGAGGCTGGGCGACATGGACGGTCTTGATGTCCTCGCGGCCGCGCGCAAGTCCCAGCCCGAGGCCGCGGGCATCGTCATCACGGGGCACGGCTCCATCACGAACGCCGTCTCCGCCATCAAGGCGGGAGCCTACGACTATCTCACGAAGCCCGTGGAGATCGACGAGCTCCATCTCGTGATCCAGAAGGCCCTGGAGCACCGCGGGCTCGTGCGGGAGGTGAACCGCCTGCGCGAGGAGGTCAAGGACAAATTCAGCTTTGAAGGCATCGTTTACACGGGCCCCGCCTTGGCGCGCGTGCTCGATCTGGTGCGCAAGGTCGCGGCCACGGAGGCGACCGTCCTCATCCAGGGGGAGTCCGGGACGGGCAAGGAACTCATCGCGCGCGCCATCCACGAGAAAAGCCCGCGGCGCGCGGGCTCCTTCGTGGCCATCAACTGCGGCGCCCTCCCGGAGGGCCTCCTTGAAAGCGAGCTTTTCGGGCACGTCCGCGGCTCTTTCACCGGCGCGGAAAGAAACAAGAGAGGCCTTTTCGAGGAGGCGGGCGGCGGGACGCTTTTTTTGGACGAGATCAGCGAGACGACGCCCGCCTTGCAGGTCAAGCTTCTGCGCGCCCTCCAGGAAGGGGAGATCCGCCGCGTCGGCGACAACCATCCGATCAAGGTCTCCGTTCGTATCGTCGCCGCCACGAACAAGGATTTGGCGAAGCTCTCTCGGGAGGGGAAGTTCCGCGAGGATCTCTACTACCGTCTCAAGGTTTTTCCGGTGAGCTTGCCGCCGCTGCGAGAGCGCGTCGACGATATCCTTCCCCTTTCGGAGCACTTTCTAAGGAAAGCGGCGAAGAAGATCGGCCGGGCTCCCCTCAGGCTATCGCCGCGGGCCGCCGCGGCCCTGAAGGCGTATTCCTGGCCCGGAAACGTCCGCGAGCTGGAGCACGCCATGGAGCGGATCATGATTCTCGCCTCGGGGCCGACGATCGCGTCTGAGGACCTCCCGCCGGAGATCCAGCTTCCGCCCGAGGAGGAGGCGCCGGCTCCTCCCCAGGGGAGCACCTTGGAGGAGCTTGAACGGGAGCACATCCTCAAGGTCCTGCGGGACTGCGGCAACAAACAAGCGGATGCCGCCAAAAAGCTCGGCATCGCCCGCAACACGCTTTGGCGCAAACTCAAGGAACTCGGCCTGGCCCCAATAAAAAAATCTCCATAGGATAAGGCTTTCTCCCAGAATCTCAGCGAGGCCGATTTGTTGCTTGGGTCTTTGGTGAGGATATGGGCATGAAGGCCAGTTCCGTATTGCTTGTCGAAGACGACATTTCCTGCCGGACATTGCTGTCCTTGGAGCTTCGGAGCGCCGGCTATGATGTGGATTCCGCCCCGGGCGGCCGGGAGGCTTTGCGCCTTTTGGAAGCGAAGCCCTACGACTGGCTGGTGACGGATGGGCGCATGGCGGAAATCGACGGCGTGGCTTTAAGCCGGATTGCCAAGAAAATCCGGCCGTCGCTCGGCATCGCGATGGTGAGCGCGGTCTACGGCGAAAGCGACGTCATGGGCGCGCCTGTCGACAAATTATTCCCCAAGCCGGTCGTCGTGGATGACATCTTGAGATGGCTCCGAGGCGAATTCCCATCGCAGGAGTCCGCTCCCAGTTGATGACGGCCGCTCTCGCCGTCATCCTGGCCGTGTCTCAAGCCTGGTCCGCCGATATCGCCACGGGCCCCCGGCAGGCGACGTTGAGCGAGGTGGTGGCTCTCGTCCTCGAAAAAAATCCCGCCGTCAAGGAAGCCGAGTCGCGTTCCCGCGCGGCCGAGGCGGCCTTGGGCGAGGCGCGGCTATCGAGCCTGCCGCGGCTTGAGGCGGACGCCGCGGCGACCAGGGGGGACAACCCCGTTTACGTCTTCAGCACGCTCCTTGAGCAAAGGAGGTTTTCCGCCAACGATTTCAACGTCGGTTTCCTCAATTATCCGGGCTACATGAACAACTACCAGGGGCAGGTCAAGATGGTGGCCCCCCTTTTCACGGCTTTTGAGGCGTCGAGCCGGGAGAAAATGGGGAACATGGCCCTTGAAGGCGCGCGCGATGCCGAGAATTCGCTGCGCCAAACGCTCCGACTCCAGGCGACCCGAGGATTCCTCGCCGTGCTCGCGGAGCGCGCGCTCCTGGAGGAGATGCGCGCCAGGAAGTCGAGCTCCGAGGATGAGATCCGCGAGGCGCGCCGGCTTAAGGAGAAGGGACTCGTCCTCGGCTCCGACTATTACGCCGCGACCGCCATCCTGGGGGAGCTCAAGGCCTGGGAACGGAAGGTGAACGGCGATCTCTCGTCGGCGGAGCTCAAGCTCTGGCTCCTCGCCGGGGCGGCGCCAGGCGAATTCAAGGCGGCGGGAGTCCTTGGCTCGGCCGCCTATGACCTTCCCCCGATGCGGGAAATGGTCGCCGCGGCGGTTCGAGAGCGGGGGGAGGCCCGCCGAGCGGCCCTGGCCGAGGCCTCGGCGGGCGTGGATCGGCGGCGCGTGCAGATGAGCCTCCTTCCGAGGGTGGGGGGATTCGGGACCTTTGAGACCGACACCTGGAATTTCCAATCGGGCCCCTCCAATCGCTTGGTCGGACTCCAGGCGAGCATGCCTTTCGGGGACCCGACCTATGGCGCGAGGCTCGCGAGAGCGCGGGCGGCGGAGGAGGCGGCTCGGGCCGCAAGGTCCAAAATCGAGCAGAATGTTCGCGCCGAGATGGAGGGCGCCTATGCGAGCTATCGGGGCCTCGTCGAGGGATTGCCGTCCGTCCGGGAGTCCGTGGCCGACGCCTCCCGTTCCCTCCAGATGGTCCGCCCTCTCTACCGCAACGGCCGCCAGAGCGTGATGGAGGTGCTGCGCGCCGAGGAGGCCCGTGCCCGCATGGAGGAGTCGTGGATGGAGGTCCTCGAGGGGCTCCACGGCGGCTACGCCCAGCTCCTTTTCCTCGAGGGACGGCTCGATGCGAAGGCCATCGAGACGATCGACGAAAGGCTCCGATGAGCGAACCCAGGAAGCTCGGTCCCGCGGGAAAGCTCGCCCGGTTCTTCGTCGTCTCGAAGCTGACGCCGCTGTTGGCGCTTTTCTCGCTCTTCGTCGGCGCGCTCGCCCTTTGGAAGCTCCCCCGGGAAGAGGAACCTCAGATCAACGTGCCGATGTTCGATGTCCTCGTGCCCTATCCCGGGGCGAGCGCGCGGGAGGTCGAGGAGCAGGTGGTCAATGTGGGCGAGCGCCGTCTCCAAGAAATTCCCGGCGTCGAATATATCTATTCGACGGCCCGGCCGGGCCAGGCGCTTTTCATCGTGCGCTTTAAGGTCGGCACGAGCCCGGAGCGGGCGATGACGCTCATTTACACGAAGACCTTTTCGAACGTGGGCCAGCTTCCGCCGGGAGCGGGTCCTCCTCTCATCAAGCCGCGTTCCATCGACGACGTGCCCATCCTGGCGCTAACCCTATGGGGAGGGAAGACGAACGGCTTGGAGCTGCGGCGCGCGGCGGCGGAGCTGCGCCAGGAGATCGCGGCCGTGGGCGACGTCGCGGAGATCAGCATCATGGGCGGCAGGCGGCGGAGCTTCCTCGTCCATTTCGACCCGGAGAAGATCGCGGCGCGGCGGCTTTCGCCCTCCGATCTCGCCGGCATGATCCGGGCCTCCAACGCCCGCGGGGGCTCCGGGCATTATGACCAGGACGGCAAGGTGGTGGAGGTGGACGCCGACGCCTTCATCCGTTCCGCGGACGACCTGAGACGGCTGGTGCTCGGGGTCTCCGGAGGACGACCCGTGCCCTTGAGCGCCGTCGCGACGGTCGAGGACGGCCCCGACGAGGAGGAAAGCGGGGTCTTTGTCGTCCCGGGACCGTCGCAGGAAGGCGTCTCGGCCGCGCCGATTCCGGCCGTGACAATCGCGGTATCGAAGCGCCGGGGCGCCAACGCCGCCGAGGTCTCGCGGGAGGTCTTGAGGCGGGTCGAGGCCTCTCGAGGCAAGCTTCTGCCGCCGGATGTGCGGCTGACGGTCACGCGGGACTACGGGAGGACCGCGAAGGATAAGTCGGACGAATTGATTTTCCATCTCCTTTTAGCGACGTTCTCGGTGACGGCGCTCCTCGCCTTGGCCCTGGGGATGCGCGAGGGGGCGGTCGTGTTGACGGCGATCCCCGTGACGCTCGCCCTCACGCTGCTCTTTTATTATCTCGTCGGCTACACCTTGAATCGCATCACGCTCTTCGCCCTCATCTTCTCGATCGGCATCTTGGTCGACGACGCGATCGTCGTGGTGGAGAACATCCATCGCCATCAAGCGATGGCGGACGGGCGTTCTCTCACGGATCTCGCGGTGGATGCCGTCAACGAGGTGGGAAACCCCACCATCCTCGCGACCTGGACCGTGATCGCGGCGATCCTGCCCATGGCTTTCGTGAGAGGGCTCATGGGGCCCTACATGCGCCCCATCCCCGTCGGCGCCTCGGCCGCGATGCTTTTCTCCCTCGTCGTGGCCTTCGTCGTCTCGCCCTGGGCGTTCCGGGCGCTGCTGGAGCTTTGGCCGGTCAAACACGGGGAGCCATCCGCCGTCGACCGCTTTCTCGGACGGATCTACCGAAGGGTCATGCATCTTCTCATCGACACCCCCGGCGCCGCCGCCGGCTATTTCGCCGTCGTGGCGGCGCTGTTTCTCGTCTCCGTTTCCCTTGTTTTTCTCAAGCTCGTGCGGGTCAAGATGCTCCCGTTCGACAATAAAGACGAGATCGAGGTCGTCCTCGACATGCCGGACGGGACGGATTACAAGAGGACCCTCGCCGCCGCGACCGAGATCGCCGAGCGTCTTCGCGAGGCGCCGGACATCCGCCAAACGACCGCCTACGTGGGCACGGCGGCGCCGTACAATTTCAATGGATTGGTGCGGCACTACTTTTTCCGCACGAGCCCCTCCCAGGCGGATCTCGCCGTCGATCTTCTTCCCCGCGGCGAGCGCAAGCGCCAAAGCCACGATATCGCGAAGGCGCTGCGTCCCGTCCTGCACGCGATCGCCTCCCGATACGGAGCGAGGCTCCAGGTGGCCGAGGTGCCCCCTGGCCCTCCGGTGCTCTCCACGCTCGTCTTCGAGATCTACGGCCCGGACGCGGCCAAGCGGGACTGGTTCGCGGGGCGGCTTGAGGAGCTTTTGAAGAGGTCGGAAGGCATCACCGACGTCGGAAGCTACGTTTCCGGCGCTCAACCGCTCGACCGGTTGTCGGTCAAGCGCGAGCTGGCGACCATCAACGGCATCCCCGCCTCGGAAATCGTCCACGTGGCTCGGCTGGCGCTGGCGGGGGAGACGGAGGGTCTCGCGCATGTCGCCCGGGAAAGAGAACCCGTCGAGATCCGCCTGAGGCTGCCCCCCGCGTTGCGAACCGGACTGAAGCCCTTGCTGGGCGTGCGATTGCCCTCTCGTAGCGGGGCGATGCTGTCGCTCGGGAAGCTCACCCAGACGTCCTCGCGGCGTCTCGACGCGGCGATCTACCACAAAAATCTCCTGGGGGCCTCTTATGTGCTCGCGGACGTCGCCGGGAAGGAGGAAAGCCCCATCTACGCGATTTTGAGGCTTCGCTCCGCGATCAGGCGTCTTGCCCGGGACTCCGGCCTCTCGCTTCACGAATACTTCACGGAGCAACCCCCCGATTCCAGGCGATGGGCCATCAAGTGGGACGGGGAGTGGCAGATCACCTACGAGGTCTTCCGCGACATGGGATTTGCCTTCGCGGTCGTCCTCGTCCTCATCTATCTCCTGGTCCTGGCGTGGTTCGAGGACTTCGTGGTTCCCTTCATTATCATGGCGCCCATCCCGATGACTCTTATCGGGATTCTGCCGGCCCATGCGGCGATGGGGGCCTTCTTCACCGCGACCTCCATGATCGGCTTTATCGCGGGCGCCGGGATCGTGGTGCGCAACTCGATCATCATCGGCGACTTCATCGAGCTGCGGCTTCGCGAGGGGGTCCCCTTGAAGGAAGCCTCGATCGCGGCCGGGGAGGTGCGCTTCCGGCCCATGCTGTTGACGGCGCTGGCGGTCGTCGTCGGCGCGGGAGTGATCCTGTTTGATCCCATATTCCAGGGGCTTGCCGTATCCTTGATCGCGGGTGAGCTCGCCGCGGCGCTCCTCTCTTGGGTGTCGATACCTCTCCTCTATTATTTCTACGCGAAAAACTTTAAATTCAAGGGAGCGAAAACATGAGCTTGGAGAATCGCATACGAATGATCGCCGGGGCTGCCATCTTGGCCAGCCTGGCGCTCGCGCATTGGGTGAGCCCGTATTGGTTGTGGTTGACGGCCTTCGTGGGCGCCAATCTCCTCCAATCGGCCTTCACCCGCTGGTGCTTGATGGAGGATATCCTTAAAAAGTCGGGATTGGCGGGGCCTGGCATAAATGATGCACGGGAAAAGAATGGAGATTGACAGAGAGACAAAAAGGAGGAAGGCTGGCATGATCAAGATCAACGTGGGGACGGCGGACCGATGGATGAGGGTGCTCCTGGGGCTCGTGATTGTTTCCCTCGCTTTCTGGGGGCCGAAATCCCCATGGGCGTGGCTGGGTTTGATCCCCTTAGCGACCGGGCTTTTCAAGTGGTGTCCGGCTTACGCTCTTTTCGGCGTCTCGACCTGCAAAACGATCACCATCGATAGCGCAGGCCGACGCTGACGCCGTCGGGAAAAAAACCCAAGATGAGAGGCGTGGGCCTTTTGTAGGCCCAGTACGCCCAGGCCGTGCCGATCGCCCAGCCCGCGAGCACGTCCGAGGGCCAGTGCCCCCATGTCTTCATCCGCGCCACGGCGTCCCAGGCGGGCAAGGCCTCGAGGAAGTAAACCGAGGGGTGCTCGTCGTGGTATTCGAAAATGAAGGGTGAAACCATGCTCGCGATGGCCGAGACATCGGAGCTGGGGAAGCTCGACGACCAGCCGTTGGCGCCCTGAAAGAAGAGATTCGGATTGTCCGTGGCGATCGGACGCTCGCGGCGGAAGGATTCCTTGAGCAGCAACACGGAGACGCCGTTGGCGGCGGAGGCGTCGATCGATTGCCAGAAGGTCTTGCCGAGCTTCGTCTCGCCTCCTTCCCAGAGCCCTCCGATGATCTCTCCGGCGATCATGCCGTTGAGAACGCCTATCTGGGCCGGGCGGTACCAGATGCCCGCGTTGTCGTAGGGGATGCGGCAGTCGATGCCGATCGGCCCCCCGCAGGCGGAGGCCTGCCGCGCGGGAAAAAGCAAGACCAAGGCCAAGACCAGGAAGAGCCCCCTGGAGACATTCACGAAGTCATTGTGCTAAATTGCGCGCATGGTTTCTTTATGACGGGCGTCATAGATTGGCTTGAGGGGGTCTAGTATCCTGGTCTCGATGATTTGGGTGATGGAGGGACGGAACCAAAGGAAGATCCCTGGCAAGAATGTTGCGAATGTGTGTTCTTAAGACATGTTAACGTCACACAGCCGTCAAAAATTGCCAATTAAGAGGAGGGTTCTGACGATGGGTGCCGATCAAGGGCGGGGGATGTTCCAGAAGATGAGAAGGGCTTGGCGCGCCGGGCTTGTTTTGTTTTTGATCTTCGGCTCGGC
>DAHVWT010000033.1 GCA_027327915.1 Elusimicrobiota bacterium | reverse complement strand
GTATTTCTGGACGAACTCGCGTCCGACGCCCAGCATCGCCTCCATCTCGTCGGGAGGGTGGATCAGAAGAACGTCCATGGAGGGGGTCGCTACGCTGCGTCCCGATGGGGGCTCGGCATGGTCCGAACACGTCCTTGGCATGGCCGGAATGCGCACGCGGGGAGCGCCGGCATGCTATCCGCGCCGGCGCGAGGCCAACGCCATCTCCATTCGGGACTCCACGTCCATGCCCTTTTGGAAGTAAATGTTCGCCAGTGCGGCATGCGCCTCGGCAAAATCGGGATCCGCATCGAGTGCGTTGCGGTATTCAACGATCGATTCATCGAGACGTCCCTGTTTGAAAAAAGCATCTCCCAGATCTGAATGGCCCGTCCTGGCGAGCTCCCGATCCCCCTTCCAGCTTGTGTCTTGGCGCAGGAGCTTCTCCAGCAAGTCGGGACGACCCAGCCGACTTCGCGCCCGAGCCAGCTCCACGCGCGCCCATTTGTCCTCCGGGCGCCGGTCGAGATATTTCTGGAGCTTCTCCGCCTCCAGCCGAGCTTCAGGGAGCATCTCTTCGTCTAAATAGATGTTGAGCAGTCCCACGACGGGCTCGGGGGCATCCGGGGCGGCATCGGCGGCCTTCCGATCCGAAGCGACGGCGTCATCGAGCCGACCCAGCCGTTTTTGCGTCCGAGCCAATTCCACGCGGGCCCAGTGGTCGCTGGGGCAGATGGCGAGAATCTTGAGGAGAGGCTCCGCGGCAGAGCTGGCGTTCTCCAGCAAGCGGTATTGCAAGCGGTAGATATCGACGAGGTCCTGGGATGCCGACGGCGTCTCGGCAACGGAGTCCGTGCGCTTGCCGGAACTCTCGGTTTCGAGAATCGCGGCGGCCGCGGCTTCAAGCGATTCGGGTGTCAGCTGGAATTCAAGCAGTTCCCGAAGCTCCGGGAAGACATCGAACAGGCTTTCCCCGCGCTGCTTGTCGAGCTTTTCCGCCGCCTCGAGGAACGCGGGGATGAGGTAGGGGCGGTGACGGCGCTTGAGGGCCTCGGCGACTCCTAAGAATCGGTCCTCGTCCTTGGAGCCGGGCCCGAACGCCGGGCGGATGACCTCCTCCACGTGCCTGCGGTATTTCCGGGAGATTTCCTCCTTGAGCTTGGGAGGCAGGATGCCGACGTTGAGATAGTCGGGTCCGGTAAGGATGTCGATGAGGAAGTCGCCGCTGCCGATATATCCCTTTCGGAGCCAGTCCGCGTGGAAATCAGGCACGTGCCAGGCGTTCATCGCGGAAATCGTGCAGGTGACCTGGAATTGGACTCGGGGGCAGGCCGCGCGGATTCGTTCCCTGTTTTTCTCGATCTGATCCCAGCGTTGTCCCTTCCTCAGGTATTCCCCGCGTTTTCCCATCCCATCGAGGCTCGCGCAGACATAGACGTTTTTGAACTGGTTCCAGATCTTCGCGATGTCTTTTTCCTTGAGGTGGAGGAGAGAGAAATTGGTCGTGTAGTTGAGCTTGACATGGAAAAGCCTTTTGGCCATCAAGAGATCGAGCACGCGGTAGTGCTCCTCGATGACGAGGGGCTCGCCGCCCGCGAAGAAGACTTCCTCGACCCCGTCCAAGAGCGGCTCGATCTGGGCCATGAGGTCTTCGGGATTCGGCAGGGGCCTTTGCACGCCGTCGGGAACGGGCCAGAGCCCCGTGGCCTTGGCGTCCTCGTACCACGAAGTGCTCAGCTTCGGCCAGCACATCCGGCACTTGAAATTACAGGTGTTGGACAGCCAAAGGGCCAGATGCCTCACATCGCGGCCCGGCAGGCCGCCGTCGGGCCGGGTCTTTAAGGTGAGGTGGAAGTCGTGAGCGTAGTTCTTGTTGCAGACCTGCCGGAAGCTTTCCATGCCGGCCTTTTCCAGGCGGTAGCAGTGGCGGCACTCCGGGGACGGCTCCTCCGCCAGCATCCGCAGGCGCAGCCGCCGCATCTCGGGGGAGTTCCAAATATCCGCCAGGGGAGCGTCCCGCACGTTGCCGACGCGCTCGGTGTCCATATAAGGATAGCAGGGCCTGACGTCCCCATTGGGGCGGATTTCCATGGTGACCCATGGGAACATGCAGAAGACGGGGGAGCCCTTAAGCAGGCGGTCCTTGCGGTCGAGGGGGAAAGACATGGCGTGAGCCGGGAAGGCCCGACGAGGTCCCTTCAGTATAGAAAATTAATTAAAGATATTGGGCGCTGTCCGTATGAATGCCGTAGTGGCCGTCCCAAGGGAGCAGATCAAGGGAGGTGAAAACGAGAACGCCCAAAAGAATGGGGATGATGCGGGAGAGGGGCGCGCGCCGCATTACGTCGACGCGGCGAGGAAGGCGGACTCGTACGGGCACCAGTCCTGGGAGCAGGGAGCCGGGCCCTCCCAGAGCCGGAAATCCTCGGAGAAAAAATTCCCGAGCGCGCCGCCCTTGTAGCGGGAACAGCGATCCACGCTGCCGTCTCCTCTCACAAGGATGTAGATCGCGCCCGCTCCGCATAACAAGCCGCGCGGGCTTTGACGGCCCAGTTGGAAGTCGAGCCTCGGATTCGAGGAGCCTTGGAAAGGCGAGGCGTCGGCGATGAGGGCCTTTTCCTCCCTCGAGTTGGAAAGCCGCCCGTCGACCATCAGGGGCAGCGGCAGGATTGAAAATCCGGCCTTTTTGAGCCGATCTCCGTATTCGGACATCCGATCCATCTGCGGCGGATCGCAGACGAAATTGACGGAGGGACGGCCGCTCGGGTCCCGGCGCGTCACGTAAGGGCGCGCGAAGCGCAGCCTTTCCAGGAATTCCTCGAAGGAGACTTGGGTCGGATGGAAGGTGGGCGACAGCAGGAAGCTCTCCGGGCTCAGGGCGGGGATGAGCTTCTCGACGGGCCAGGAGAGGTTGGTGCACAGGTCGACCACATGATGCCGGATGAGCGCACGGACCAGATCGTAGAATCCCGGATAAATCGACGGCTCCCCGCCCGAGAGATTGATATAGCAGCTGCCGTGGCGCCGTCGGAGCCGCTCGAAGGCGGCTGTCCACTCCGCCACGCTCCGGTGCTTGACGACCGGCGGAAGAACGCAATAGGGGCACTTGTAGTTGCAGGCGTAGGTGAGGTCGACGCCGATCTGGACTCGGCGGGGAGGCGTCACGCGAGAGCGTCGAGCTGCGCTTCCTTGCTCTGGAGAAGCTCCTGGACCTTCTCCATGTCGTCCCCGATCGCGCGAACTTGGGCGTAGTCCTCATAAAGGCCGGGCTCGGAGAGCCTGATGGCCAAGGCCTCGAGCCGTCCGTGAAGCTCCGCAATCTCCACCTTGAGCGCGGCCTCCCTCTTGGCTTTCTGTTTGGCGTCCGCCGGGGCGGGACGGGGCGGATCTGGAGCGGCCGCGGGCTCCGGCTCGGGCGCCCGGGGATTTTCCTCGTGCCAGGCCGCTTGGCGGCTTTTGAAGTAATCGTAATTGCCTGGATAAAGCGTGACGCGGCCGGCATCGACGTGAACGACGTGCGTCGCGAGAGCGTTCAAGAAATAGAGGTCGTGGCTGATGCAGCAGATGGAGCCCTCGAACTCCTTGAGCGCCACGAGGAGCGCATCGACGCTGGCCATGTCGAGATGCGTCGTCGGTTCGTCCATGAGGAGGACGTTCGGCGGATCGAGGAGAAGCTTCGCAAGGGCAAGCCGGCTCTTTTCCCCGCCGCTCAAGACCCCGGCTTTTTTGTGAACGGCGTCCCCGGAGAAAAGGAACGTCCCCAGCACCGAGCGCACGAGCAGCTCGGGGTTCATGCGGCCCGCCGCAAGCGCTTCCTCAAGCACGGTCTTTTCGGGATCGAAGCGTCCCTCGCGGTGCTGCGAGAAGTATCCGACCTTGACGTCATGGCCCACGACGCGCTCGCCGGAGTCGAAGGGGATTTCGCCGGCCAGGATCTTGAGCAGGGTGGATTTGCCGGCGCCGTTGTGCCCGACGAAGGCCATCTTCCAGCCGCGCTCGATCTCGAAATCGAGTCCTTGGTACACCTTGTTGTCCCCGTAGGACTTGAAGACCCGGCGCAAAGACAGCGCCCGCAGCCCCGTGCGCTTGGGCTGGGGGAATCGGATCTTGACGGACGGGGCGCGTTGGGGGAGCTCGATTCGCTCGAGTTTCTCCAGGCGCTTGATCATGCTTTGGGCGCGCGCGGCGGTCGAGGCTCGGGCGCGGTTGCGGTCGATGAACTCCCGCATCTTCGCGATCTCTTCTTGCTGGCGCTTCCAAGCCGACTCGATCCTCTCGATCTCGGCCGCCCGTTCGCGCAGGTAGAACTCGTAGTCGCCCCGGTAGACCTTCAGCGTCTTATCCTGGACGCAGACGACCGCGCGGCAGATCGCGTTGATGAAGGCTCGGTCGTGCGAGATGAGAAGAATCGCGCCCGGATAGGACTTCAAATGTTTTTCAAGCCAGAAAAGAGAGTCGATATCGAGATGGTTCGTCGGTTCATCCAGGAGCAGGGCGTCCGGCTTTAGGACAAGAAGCCCGGCCAGGGCCGCGCGCATCGCCCAGCCCCCGCTCAACGCCTTGACGGGGCGCTCGAAATCCGAAGTTTTAAACCCAAGGCCCATGAGGACCGCCTTGGCGGCCGCCGCGGCCCGGTCGTCGTGACGCATCTCCTCCGGGAGGGCCCGCTCGAGTACGGTTTCGTCGGAGACGGGGGCGTTTTCCTGGGGAAGATATCCCGCGACCAGGCCGCGGCGCATCGTGAGTTCGCCGGAGTCCGGCTCCATCCGCCCCAGGAGCATCTTGAGCAGGGTGGATTTGCCGGCGCCGTTGGGCCCGACGAGGGCGAAACGGTCGCGCTCGTTGATCTGGAGCGAGGCCCCGTCGAAGAGCGTGCGGCCGCCGAAGGATTTATGGACGTTTCTGAGGGTGATCACGAGGGGAGGGCCCCTTATTATAACGGAATTGACAGCGGCGCGCCCGCCTGTTATATAGGCGGTGATGAACAGGCGGGGGCGTCCGCGAAACGGGCCCGCGCGGCCGTGGCCGAGAGCGGCGGTCCGGGGCGCGCGGATCATCCTTGCGGCCGCCGCTTTTTTATGGGCCGCCGCGGCGGCGCCGGCCGTTTCGCGGGCCCAAGCCGGGCCGCCTCGGACTTTGGCTGAAGCCGCGAGCCGGGGGGACCTGGCGGGAGCCCAGGCCCTCATCAAAGCCGGGGCGGACCCGAACGCCGCGGATTCCTACGGCTACACGCCGATCATGTGGGCGATCAGGCGGGGTAATCCCTCGATGGCCCAGCTGCTGCTCTCCGCCCAGGCGTCGCTTCCCGCCGCCTCGCCGTCCTTCGTCCCCATGGCGGCGGCCGCGAGGAGCGGCAACGCCTCCTTGGTCAGCCTCCTCGCGGGCCAGGGCGCGGATCCCAACGCCAAGACCCCGTTAGGCGAAACCCCCATGATTTTCGCCGCGACCTCGGGCTCGACCGCGACGGTCCAGGCCCTTTTGAACGCCCGCGCGGACGTCAACGCCGCCGATTCTCGCGGCAAGACGCCGCTCATCGCGGCCGCCCAACTGGGGGAGTCGGCCATGGCGGGATATCTGGTCGATCACGGGGCCGCGGTCAACGCCGCGGATTCCTTCGGCTACACGGCGCTCATGTGGGCCGCGCAGAACGGGAGCCTGGCGACGGTTCAAGCGCTTCTCTCGCGAGGCGCGAACGCCGCTCTCAAGAGCAAGTCGGGCCTGACCGCCGCCGAGATCGCCAGGAGCCGCGGCTATCCGGCGATCGCCCAGGCGCTGCCGTAGTTGATGGTGCCTGGCATTAAGTTTTTAAGTTATTTCAAAACGGTTCTTAAAATAACTTAAAAACTTAATGCCAGGCACCATGTTCGGTGCGGCGAAGTTCGGAGGATAGAAAGGCCGCGACGGCGCCAAGGTCGTAGGGCCAGACGTAGCGGAAGCGCGCCTGGGGGTAGCGGCGGCCCAGTTCCCGCGCGATCTCGGGAAGTTCGGTTTCGCTGTGGACGCCGCCGCGGGTGAACATCGTGGTCATGAGCGCGATTTCCGAGGCCCCGCGGCGCACGGCTTCCTCGGCCGCCTCCTGGGGCGTGGGCGAGCAGAATTCGTTGTAGGCGGTGAGGACGAGATGGTCCGGCAGCGCCCGGCGCAGGGCCTCCCCGATCGCCTCGAGGCCGGCGCGGTAGGGGTCGTTGTCCGGAGAGCGCGGCCAGCGGCGCATCCTCTCCTCGATCTCCTTGAGCCGCGCGGAGGAGGGGTCGGCCGCCGAGAGGCGGCGGAATTCCGCCGCCTCCGGCTTCGGGAAATCGGCCGGGATCATGCCGTGCCCCACGAGGATGACGACCTGGAGGGGAGGCATGGCGGTATTGTATAATCCCTTAGGTTGGGGCAGCAACGGCTGCCGCGGCCGCTTTCGCGGCCGTTGCTTGAGACCATGCAGATCACCCGGCAATCCATCGACGCCCTCGTCGCCCTTCAGGCCAAGGATAGCCGTCTCGACTCCCTGGCGGCCCAAAAGGCCGAAATCCCGTCGGAGATCTCCTCTCTCAAGGGGGAGATCGAGGCGGCCCAGTCCGCGCTCAAGGACGCCAAGGCGAAGACCCTCGACTGCGAGAAAAGAAAGAAGGAGCGGGAGCTCGAGCTCGCGGCCAAGGAAGAGTCGATCCGCAAGCACTCGGTCGAGCTCAACCAAGTCAAGACCAACGAGGCTTTCAAGGCCCTGCAAAGCGAGATCGAGAGCGCCAAGGCCGCCGGAAGCGCCATCGAGACCCAGATTTTAGAGCTCATGGAGGAGGCGGACCAGAGCCGCGCCCGCGAGAAAAAGCTCGCCCAGGAGGCGGCCGAGGAGGAAAAAAAGATCCTCGTCGAGGTCCGCGCCGCCGAATCGCGGCTCGCGGAGGTCGAATCGTCGATCGCCGCGGCCAAGGTCGAGCGCGATGCGGCCGCGGGCGGGATTGATCCGGAGCTTTTGAAGGCTTACGAGCTCATCAGGGGCCGCGGCAAGCTCGACGCGATCGTCCCGGTCGAGGGCGGCCACTGCGGGGTCTGCCGCATGGGGCTCATGCCCCAGCAGCTGGTCGAGTCGGCCAAGGGGCGCTCCCTCGTCGTCTGCGAGAGCTGCCAGCGGATTCTCTACCGTCCCGCGCCGGCCGAGGCGGCGACGAAGTAAATTGAACGATTTGCGGGGCGGCCGGGGGGCCGCCTTGGGGGGAATCCCCCGGGGAGGAACCTCCGAACTCCGTAGAGCGCGGCGCCCGCCGCAAGGCGGGACGGCCCGGGCCAAAGCCCGGGACGATGGAAAGTGCCACAGAGAACATACCGCCCAAGCCCCCCTGCGAAGGGGGGAAGGCAAGGGTGAAAAGGCGAGTTAAGAGCTCACCGGCTCTTCCGCGAGGGAGAGGCCAGGCAAACCCCGCCGGGAGCAAGGCAGGATGGCGGCTTGCGCTGCTCGCGCGTTCCGGGAAACCGGAAGGCCGCCAGGTGGCCGCACGAGAGAAATGGTCCCCGCCCGCCGTTCGAGAGGACGGCGGGGCACGGAATTCGGGGTATAGGCCGCCCCCCAAAATTCTTGTTCGGCCCCGGCGGCTGCGCCGCTCGCCGACGCTCCGGGCGCTCGCGCGCGAGACGAGGCTCGACCCCCGGGAATTCGTCCTGCCTCTTTTTGTCCGGCCGGGCCGGGGCGAGAAGCGCGCCATCTCCTCGATGCCGGGGCATTTCCAGTATTCCGTCGACGAGATGGCGAAGGCCGCGGACGAGGCCGCGCGGCTGGGGATCGGAGCGGTGATCCTCTTCGGCATTCCGGAGACGAAGGACGCGCGGGCTTCCGGAGCCTGGGCGGAGGACGGCATCGTCCAGCGGGCGCTCAAGGCCTTGAAGGACCGCCGCCCCGGGCTGCTCGCGATCGCCGATCTCTGCTTGTGCGAGTACATGGACCACGGCCATTGCGGGATCGTGCGCGGCGGCTCGATCGAAAACGACGAGACGATCGAGCTTTACGGGAAGACCGCGGCGTCCCTGGCCCGGGCGGGAGCGGACGTCGTCGCGCCCTCCGGCATGATGGACGGCCAGACGGGGGCGATCCGGGCGGCCCTCGACGGCGCGGGCTTTTCCGAAACAGCGATCCTCGCGTATACCGCCAAATACGCGAGCGCCTTCTACGGCCCCTTCCGCGACGCGGCGGAGTCGCCGCCCAGGTTCGGCGACCGCAAGACCCACCAGATGGATCCGGGCAACGCCCGCGAGGCCCTGCGCGAGGCCGAGCTCGACGTCCGCGAAGGCGCCGACATGCTGATGGTGAAGCCCGCCCTCCCCTATCTCGACGTCCTCAAGGCCGTTTCCGAGCGCTTCGACGTCCCGGTCGGGGCCTACAGCGTTTCGGGGGAGTTCTCGATGATCAAGGCCGCCGCCCGGAACGGCTGGATCGACGAGAAGGAAGCCGCCCTCGAGGCCTTGACCGCCATCAAGCGCGCCGGGGCGCGATTCATCCTGACCTACTACGCCCTCGAGGCCGCGCGCTGGCTCGGAGGCTGACACGCCGACCGCCGCGGCCAAGGCGGCCATGAGGCCGCAAGATTGTCGTGGCGGCTGCCGTTGCCGCAGCTGCCTCTTGTTCAAGCGGGCGCTGGGAGTCCTCGTCGGCGGGGTCAATTCCCCGGTGCGCGCGTTCAAGGCGGTCGGAGGGACTCCGCGATTTATCCGTTCCGGCGCGGGGGCGCGCCTTGTCGACGCGGACGGCCGGCGCTATGTCGATTTCTGCCTCTCCTGGGGGCCGCTGATCTTGGGGCACGCTCATCCCGCGGTCGTCCGCGCGGCCAAGAGGGCTCTTGAGTCCGGGGCCAGCTTCGGCGCCCCGGCCGAAATCGAAATCCTCCTCGCCGAGGAGATGCGCCGGGCGATGCCGTCCTTGGAGCGGGTGCGTCTCGTGAGCTCGGGGACGGAGGCCGTCATGAGCGCCGTGCGTCTGGCGCGCGGGCACACGGGCCGGGATCTCGTTGTGACCTTCGCGGGAGAATATCACGGCCATTCGGACGGGCTTTTGATCCGGACGAGCGGCTCGGGACTCGCGAGCTTCGGCCTTCCCGGCTCGGCCGGGGTTCCCGCCGCCTGGGCCGCGAAGACGATATCCGTTCCCTACAACGACGCCGCCGCGGCGGTCCGGGCCTTCTCCCGGCACGGCGGAAGGATCGCCGCGGTCCTCGTGGAGCCCGTCGCGGGGAACATGGGTCTTGTGCCGCCGCGAACCGGGTTCCTGCGATCGCTGCGGTCGCTTTGCTCGAAATACGGGGCGCTTCTCATATTCGACGAGGTGATCTCGGGCTTCCGGGTCGGCCTTGGAGGGGCGCAGGAGCGCTACGGCGTCAGGCCCGACCTGACCACCCTGGGGAAAATCGCCGGCGGCGGCTTTCCTCTCGCGGCCTACGGGGGGCGCCGGCGGATCATGGAGGCGCTTTCGCCGACGGGCCCCGTCTATCAGGCGGGGACGCTTTCCGGGAATCCCGTCGCCTGCGCCGCGGGTCTTGCGACGCTGCGGATTTTAAGAAAGGAGCGTCCCTATCGCCGTCTCGAGCGAATGACGCGCCGGCTCGTCGCGGGCCTCAAGGCCGCCGCGGATGAGGCCGGCGTCGCGGTTCAGATCCCGACGATCGCGTCGATGTACACGATCTTCTTCGCAAAGGAGCCGGTCGTCGATTACGCCTCCGCCCTGAGGGCCGACACGAAGGCTTATGCGCGGTTTTTCCACGCCATGCTCCAAAGGGGCGTCTACCTTCCCCCCGCGCAGTTCGAGACCGCCTTCCTGTCGACGGCGCACACGGAGAGAGACATCGACCGGGCCGTCGCCGCCGCCCGCGCGGCGTTTAAAGAAGCCCGTTAAGCCGGCTTGGGGGCCGTGACGGCCGCCGAGTCGCGGGCCTTGATGGGCTCCAGCAGCTTCCAGAACTCCCGGGCGGAGTGGATGCGCCTTTCAGGGTCGGGATCGAGGGCCTTGTCGATGAAGGCGTCGAACTCCGCCGGGATTTCGCCCCAAATCCGCGAAGGCTTCGTGTAGGCGCGCCCGCGCTTCATGGCGGCGTCCGCGGGCTCCCGGAACGGCTGCTCGCCCGTCACGAGCTCATAGAGGCAGGCGCCCAGGGAATAAATATCCGCCTCGGGGCGCACGATCCCCTCCTCCTGCTCGGGCGCCATGTACAGGGGCGTTCCGAAGCCGGCGCTCGTCTGGGCCGTCATGGTCGCGCGCAAGGCGTCCTGGGCGTTGCGGGAGATGCCGAAGTCCATGACCTTGACGCCCTGGTCGGTGATCATGATGTTGGAGGGCTTGAGGTCCCGGTGGACGACGCCGTGGCCGTGGGCGTAGTCGAGGGCCTGGCAGACGGGCTTGACGAGGGCCTTCGCCTCGACGAGACTCAGGCGCTTTTTCTGGCGCACGAGCTCCGCTATCGTCTTGCCCTCGATGTGCTCGAAGACGAGATAGAGGCCCGAGTCGTCCTCGATGATCGCGTGGATGTCGACGATGCCGGGATGGTGGAGGTTGGCGACCGTGCGGGCCTCGGCGAGGAAGCGCTCCTTGGCCTTGGGATCGCGCCGCAGGTCCTCGCGCATCACCTTGATCGCGACCCGGCGGTCGAGAGCCCGGTCGAAGGCCTCGTAGACGACGCCCATCCCGCCGGAGCCGATGACGCGCCCCAAGGTGTAGCTCGCGTCGATCGCCGAGCTTCCCTTGCGCGAGAGCGGCGCGGGGTCCCGGAGCGCCGGCTTCGCCTTGAGGGTCTTCGGCGTGGAGGCGGGCATCAGCAGATTGACGAGGCCCAAGGCGATCAAGATGCCGCCGATCAGGGAGCTCACGAGCACGATCGGGAAGGAGCGCTGGTTGTTGGGCGCCGGAGCGCCGGCGGCCTGGGGCTCGTCCTCGACGCCGCTGTCCTCGGGGGTTTCCGCCTGGACGCCGTAGCTTCTGGCGGCGTCCCGGTAGGCTTTGAGGAACCGGGGCGAAAAGCGCGAGGCGAGCTTGAGGTCCCGCAGCATCGAGGCGGCATCCCCCATTTTCCCGTAGGCGTATCCCAGGTCGGCCAAGGCGTAGCCGTCCGTGGGATTTTTCGCGAGCGCCTCCCGCGAATCGGCGACGGAGTCCCGGTAGTTGCCGAGCTTGCCGTTCGCCCAGGCCCTCGTGTCCCGGGCGAGGGTGCTTTGGGGATCGAGCGCGATCGCCCGGCCCGCGGCGTCGACGGCCTCCTGGTAGCGGCCGAGCAGATTGTCCGAGGCCGCGAGGTAGTAGTAGCCCTCGGCGTCCCGCGGGTTTCTCGCGACCGCCATGCGGGCGGCGGCGTTGGCGCTGGGATAGTTCTTAAGCAGGAACTGACGCGCGGCCTCGTCGTCAAGAGACGGGCCCGGTCCGGAGCGAAGCGGGGCGCGTCCGGCCGTCGAGGCCGCGGACACCTGCCGGGCGAGCTTCTCGTAGGCGGCCTCCACGGCGCCGGCGACGTCATCGGCGACCGCGGAAGCCGGGAGAGAGACCTGGTTCTCGGCAAGCTTGAGGAGGGCGTAGGAGAGGCGGTCGTCGGGAGAGAGAGAGAGGGCCTTTCGGGAATCCTCGAGGGCCTGCTCGTAGCGCCCCGCGCCGTAGGACGCCAGGGCCCGGGCGCTCCAGGCCGCGGCGCTCCGGGGGTCGTCCTGGAGGGCCTGGTCCGCGGCCTTGTAGGCCTCGTCCCAGCGCTTGAGATTCGTGTCGGCGCGGGAGAGGTTGAGGAGGGCCTGGCTGTTCTGGGGCTGGGTCCGGAGCGACTGTTGGGCGAAGCTCCTGCCGCTTTCCCAGGAGCCCACGCTGTTATCAAGCTCCGCCATGCCGCTTTGGAGCTTGGCCGCGACTTCCGGCGGGATGTCGACGGCGGCGCCCTGGGCGCCCTCGTTGACCGCATCGATCGCATCGCGGATGATCCGGGGCCTCTCCCGCGGAGAAGCGGCCTGCGCCCTCGCCATCAGGGCTTCCACGGGTTTCGCGATGTCTTCCTTGGAGCGGAGCTCCGGGTTGGTCGCGATGATGTCGTTGACGGCGCTCAAGGCCTGGAAGGATTTTTCGGGGGATTCCGGCGAGGAATCGGCGAGGGCCAGGGGGGCCAGGAACGCCAGGACGGCGCCCAGCGCCATGGACAAGGGTCGCGCTCTCATTATGATAAACTAGCGTAAGATGGATTCCGCGAGACTGTCAAGGGTCCTCCGCGCGGAAAGCTACGGAAGGCAACAGAACGCTTGGGGCCCTTCGTTGCCTTCCGGGGCCTTCTTTTGCCCTCCGTTGCTCGCTCCATGAGCGGTCCCGCGACGGCCGAAACCGATGTTCTCGTCGTGGGCGGAGGAATCCTGGGAGCCTGGGCCGCCTACTGGCTGTCCAAGAAGCGCGGCCTGACGGTTTCCCTCATCGAACAAGGCGAGTTTCCCAATTCCTGCGCGAGTTCCTCCGAGGTCCTCAAATCCTTCCCGCTCACTTACGGCAAGGACTCCTTCGCGACCGCCGTCGCCGCCAAGTCGATGCCCCTGTGGCTCGAGCTCAACCGGGAATCCGGCCAGCCGATTTTCGAGACGATCGGGTTCCTGGAGCTGATCTCCTCCGACGGCCGCGAGGCCGAGGAGTCCCTGCGCATCCTGGGAGAGCTCAAGCTCCCCATCGAGAAATGGGACAAGGCCCGCATCCAGAAACGCTATCCCGTCATCCGCTCTCCGGGCGTCAAGTTCGGGCTTTTTCATCCCGACGGCGGCATCGTCTGGGCGGGGCGCGCGGTGAGCGTCCTCACGGCGCTCGCGCAAAAGGCCGGGGTGCGGCTTTCCCCCGGGACGAAGGCCGTCTCGGTCCTCAACGGCCCCGAGGGCGTCTCGGGGATTAAAGACTCTGCCGGCAAGATCCGGCGCGCCAAGTCCTACCTCTTCTGCGCGGGCGCGTGGACGGCCGAGCTTTTAAAGCCCTGGAAGATCCCCCTGCTCGTCACCTGCCACGACCAGCTCTACGTCCGGCCGCCCTTCAATAAGGGGCGCTACCACCCGCGCATTTTCCCGGTGCTCAAGTCGGCCAAGGAGGGGGTTTGCGCCTTTCCTCTCCACTTCCGCGGCTACCTCAAGATCGTGGACATGAAGCGCGGCAAGCCCACGAAGCCCGGGCTCCTCGCGGCCGAGGAGGGATCTTCTTTCCTGCGGCGCAGCCGCGCCTTCTTCGCGCGCTTCATTCCCGAACTCGCGGAGTTCACCGAGTGGGAGGGCTGCCAGAGGGCGTTCGCGTCGACGAAGGACTCCAACCCCATCATCGACCGCCTCCCCAAGGCCGCGAACGCCTACGTCGCCTGCGGGCTGGGCATGGAGAGCTTCGGCTGGGCGCCGCTGATCGCCCGCAACTTGGCCGATCTCGCCGTCGGCGGGCGGCCCTCCCTCAACCTTCAGCGCTTCCGGCTGGGCCGTTAGCCTGCAAACCCGGTTGGCCGCCCCGGCTATTGCCGCTCCCGAAGCATCCGGCGCAGGACGTGCTGGAGGATTCCGCCGTGGCGCCAGTATTCGAGCTCGGAGCTCGTGTCGATGCGGGCGACGGTCCGGAACTCCTTGCCGGAGCCGTCCTCGGCCGTCGCCCTCACGACGATCTCCCGCCGCGGCGAGAGGTCCGCGAGATCGGCGATGTCGAAGCTCTCGAGACCCGAAAGCCCCAGGCTCCGGGCGGATTCCCCGTTCTTGAACTCGAGGGGCAAGATCCCCATGCCGATGAGGTTGGAGCGGTGGATGCGCTCGAAGCTTTGGGCGACGACGGCGCGAACGCCCAGGAGCGCCGGGCCCTTCGCGGCCCAGTCGCGCGAGGAGCCCGAGCCGTACTCCTTGCCCGCGAGCACGATCAAGGGGACGCCGCGTTCCTTGTAGCGCATGGCCGCGTCGTAGAGGGGTATCTTCTCTTTCTCCGGCAAAAGAAGCGTCCAGCCGCCGCTTGAGTCCACGAGGAGGTTCTTGATGCGGATGTTGGCGAAAGTCCCGCGCATCATGGCCTCGTGGTTGCCCCGGCGCGAGCCGTAGGAGTTGAAGTCGGCCGGGACGACGCCGTGCTCGGAGAGGTAGAGGCCGGCGGGGCCGTCCTTCGCGATCGAGCCCGCGGGGGAGATGTGGTCGGTCGTGATCGAGTCGCCAAACAGCGCCAACGCGCGCGCCGAGCGGATGTCTCGGGGCGGCTCCGGAGCCTTTCCCATCGTTTCAAAGAAGGGGGGCAGCCGCACGTAGGTGGAGTCCTTCTCCCATTGGTAAAGAGGGGTTTTCGCGGCCTTGAGCGCCTTCCAATCCTTGACCCCCCCGAAGACGTTCTTGTAATCCTTGAGGAAGTCCTTGCGCCTCACGCAGCGACGGGCCAGGGCCTCGATTTCACGGCTTGGGGGCCAGATATCCTTGAGGAAGACGGGGCCCTTCTTGCCTTGGCCCAGCGGCTCGCGCAGCAAGTCGACGTCCATGCGCCCCGTCAGGGCGTAGGCGACGACGAGGGGAGGGGTCGCGAGGTAGTTGGCGCGCACGAGCGGGTTGATGCGCCCCTCGAAATTGCGGTTTCCGGAGAGGACGGCGGCCGCGATGAGGTTGTTGTCCGCGACGGCCTGGGCCACGGGTTCGGGGAGGGGGCCCGAGTTGCCGATGCAGGTCGTGCAGCCGAATCCCACGAGATTGAACCCGAGCTTTTCGAGGGGACCTTTCAAGCCTGCGGCCGCAAGGTAGCTCATGACGGTCCGCGAGCCGGGGGCGAGGCTGGTTTTGACCCAGGGCTTGGGCTTGAGTCCCGCCGCCAGGGCCTTCTTCGCCAAGAGTCCCGCCGCGAGCATCACGAAGGGATTGGAGGTGTTCGTGCACGAGGTGATCGCCGCGATGACGACCGCGCCGTGCCCGATGCGGGCCGCGTCGGCCGCGGAGCCCAGGGAGACTTGGGTCCCCGCCGGGGCGGGGAGACGGCCGTGGCGGTCCTTCTCTTTAAGGAAGGAGGCGAGATCGCGCTCCCAGAAGGATTTGGCCTGTCCCAGGGGGATGAGGTCCTGGGGGCGCTTGGGGCCCGCGAGCGAGGACTCGACGCAAGAGAGATCGAGCTCGACCCGGCTCGAAAATTCGGGCTCCGGCGAGCGCTCCGAATGGAAAAGCCCCTGGGCCGCGAGGTAATCCCGGATGAAGGAGATGCGCCCCGCCTCCCGGCCGGTTTGCTTCAAGTATTCAAGCGTCCTGGCGTCCACGGGGAAGTAGGCGGCCGTGGCGCCGTATTCCGGGCACATGTTGGACAGGGTCGCGCGGTCCGCGACGGAGAGCGTCTTAAGCCCCGGCCCGAAGAACTCGACGAACTTGCCGACGACGCCGATCTTGCGCAGCAGCTGCGTCAGCGTCAGCACGGCGTCCGTGGCCGTCGAGCCCTCGCGCAGCTTCCCGGAGACGCGCACGCCCACGACCTCGGGGACGAGCATGGAGGTGGGCTCGCCCAGCATCGCGGCCTCGGCTTCGATCCCCCCGACGCCCCAGCCCAGGACGCCCAAGCCGTTGACCATCGTGGTGTGGGAATCCGTGCCGACCAGCGTGTCGGGGTAGGAGAGGGCGTCCCGGCCCTCCCGGCGCTCGAAGACCACGCTCGCGAGGTATTCGAGATTGACCTGATGGCAGATGCCCATGTCCGGAGGGACGACGCGCAAGCGCTCGAAGGCGGCTTGGCCCCATTTGAGGAAGAGATAGCGCTCGCGGTTTCTCCGCATCTCGATCGAGGCGTTGGCGGCGAACGCCGCGGCGGAGCCGAAGGAGTCCACCTGCACCGAGTGGTCGACGACGAGGTCGACCGGGATGCCGGGGTTGATGCGCGCGGGGTCGCCGCCCAGCCTCCGGAAGGCTTCCCGCATCGCGGCGAGGTCCACGACCGCCGGGACGCCGGTGAAGTCCTGCATGAGGACGCGCGCGGGCCGGAAGGCGATCTCGCGTCCGGCGCCCGAGCCCGAGGCCAGGGCCTCGATGTCCTCGCGGGCGACGGCCTCTCCCTCGTGGCGCAGGAGATTCTCGAGAAGGAGGCGCAGGGAATAGGGCAGGCGCTCGACGGCGAAGCCCTGCTTGGCGAGGAGCCGGAGGCTGTACAGGGAGGAGGGACGGCCGCCCAGCTTGAGCGTCGTCAGGGTTTTGAAGCTGTTCGCGGACGGACGGGAGAGCGCTTTCATGAGCGTATTTTACTTCTTGGCGGCTCCCCTTGACGAGGATGGGAATGGGAGCTATGCTGTGCCCAACGTCCCTAAGGGAGAGGGTCCTTGATGAAATCGAAAACGTCGTCGCGCAGGAAGGCCCAGGCGGTTGATGGAACGCAAGCCAGGAAGACGGGCCGCGGTTCCTCCGATTCCGGCGAAAATCTCGAGACGGTGATGCGCGCGGTGGTGGCCGAGGCGGAGGGCCCCCAGATCATCGAGGAATGGCTTTCAATTCCCTGCCCCTATTGCGGGGAGCAATTTGAGCTCCACGTGAGCTCCGCCCAGGACGGGCAGCTTCTTTCCGAGGATTGCCAGGTTTGCTGCCGGCCCATGGCCGTGAACGTCTGGGTGGAGGACGGCGCCGTCCAGGCGGAAGCGTCGCGGTCCTAGCGCTATTTCGCGACGCGGATGAGCTTGACCTTGAAGTCGAGCGTCGCGCCGCCGGGAATGGTCGGCGGGCGGCCCTGGTCCCCGTAAGCCGCGGCCGGGGGGCAGACGAGCTCCGCCTCGCCGCCGGGGCGCATGAGTTGGACGCCCTGGGTCCAGCAGGGGATGACTCCTTTTAAAGGAAAGGTGGCCGGGGTGCCGCGCTTATACGAGCTGTCGAAGACCTTGCCGTCGGCGAGCTTGCCCTCGTAGTCCACGGTGACGCGGTCCGTCTCGAGCGGCTTCTTGCCTTTGCCTTTCGCGATCGGGATATAGAGGACGCCTGAAGGGAGGACTTGGCCCCCTTTCGTTTTTTGGGCCCGGGCCTTGGCCTTCTCATAGAAGGGATGGTCCTCTTTTTTCTGGACGGAGACGTGGGCCGCCAAGCGCTTGCGGGCGAAAGCCTGAAGCTGGGCGGAGTAAAGGGAAGGGTCGACGAGGAGGTTGCGGCCCATCGCCGCGTCGTCCAAGCCTCGTGTGACGAGGGAGAGCTCCGAGGCGGAAAGACCCAGTTCCGAGATGTTGTCGCCCAAGCGGGCGCCCAGGACGTAAAGCGCCTTCTGGTCGTCGGTCTGGAGCGAGGCGGCGGCCGCCGGGCCGCCCGCGCTCGTCGCGCGCTTCTTGGCATGCGGGGCGGATTTCGCCGGCTTGGCGGCGGGCGCCTGGGCGTTTTGGGCGGCGGCCGGACAAGCGGCCAGCGCGAGAATCATCGCGGCTTTCTGTAGATTTTTCATGCGCCAAGTTTACCTTATCTGATCGGCGTCTGGCATTAAGTTTTTAAGTTATTCAGGGCTCCCGGCCTTCGCCGGTCAAGCGACCGGCGTCTCTTGCGCCTCGATCAAGGAGAAAACGCCCTCCTCTTCTCGATAGTTGAAGAGGTTGCCGTAGCGCGACCATTGGACGAAGGTGTCGAAGATGCGGTCGGGGTTCTCGTAGGGCATGCGCAGGACGATCGTTTCCATGATGTCTTGGGAGCGCAGGGCTTTCTCCGGGCTCGCGCGCAGGCCCTCGTAGGCCTCGTGGAAGAGCCGCAGCTTCAAGATCGCGCTCTTCCAGAGATCCTGGCGCTCCTGGGGCGGCGCCTTCACGAGCCGACGGCCCTCGGGCGTGAGGACGACCGCCTGCTTGGGGGTGTCGACGAGGTCGAGCATCTCGGCGGCCTTCGCGACCGTGATCACGCGCCCGTACTGGCGGTTCGTGTCGGCGGCGAGCCGGAAGACGTTCTCCGAGCCGCCGCGGGCGTCCAAGTATTCGAGAAGTCCCACGATCTCGCCGGGGGAGGCCCGGGGGAGCGGCTCCGGCATGGGGATCGCCGCCGCGATTCCCGCCGGGGCCTCGGGGATGTCCGGCATCTCGTGCCCCGCGATGATCTCGTGGAGGTAGTCCACGAGCGCGTGGAACTCCCGGGACCGGTAGTCGCGGGGGCGGGGAAGGCTGTTTTTCACCACGGCGCGCACCGTCCCCGGCTGGGCGGAGAGGACGACGATGCGGTCCGCCATGTAGGCCACCTCCTTGGTGTCGTGGCTCACCAGGAGGATCGAGGACGGGTTCTTGTCGAGCGAGGCCCAGATGTCGAGAAGCTCGGCGCGAAGGCTTTCCGCGGTCAGGGCGTCCACGTGGCTGAAGGGCTCGTCCATGAAGAGCACCTCGGGCTCCATGGAAAGCGCCCGCGCGATGCCGACCCGCTGCTTCATGCCTCCCGAGAGCTCCCGCGGGGAGGCGCTCTCGAAGCCCTCGAGGCCCACGAGGCTGATCACCTTGGCGGCGCGCTTCCTGGCCTCCGGCTCGGGGACATGCGCCGCGCGCATGACGACGCGGATGTTCTCGGCGACGCTCATCCACGGAAAGAGGGCGAAGCTTTGGAAGACGATCGCGGTCGAGGGGTTGAGCCCCGAGAGCGGACGGTCGTGGTGGAAGACGGCGCCCGCGGCGGGCTTCTGGAGGCCGGCGAGGATGCGCAGGATGGTCGATTTGCCGCAGCCCGAGGGCCCGAGCAGCGCCACGACCTCCCGCGGGTAGATCGCGAGATTGATGTCGTTGAGGACGCGCAGCACCTTGCCGTTGGGGAGCGAAAAGTCGTGCGACACCCCCCGCAGCTCGCAGAGGATTTGTTCCATCAGGCCGTCATCCAAAGGCCCTCGCGGGCGACGGCGTAGAGCCGGCGCCAGACGAAGCGGTTGAAGACCATCACGATCGCCGACATGACGACGACCGCCGCCGTGAGCGTCGGGATGTCGGAGCGCTCGGCCGCCTCGCTGATGAGGGAGCCCAGCCCCCAGGTGGAAAAGACCTGGGACTTGAAGGTGACGAACTCGGAGACGATGCTCGCGTTCCAGGCGCCGCCCGCCGCGGTCACCCAGCCGGTGACGAGATACGGGAAGACCGCGGGCAGGAGCACGTTTTTGAATCGTTCCCAGCCCTTGAGCCCGTAGGAGCGCGAGGCCTCGAGCAGATCCGCCGGGATCGCCGCGGCGCCCGCGACGACGTTGAAGAGGATGTACCACTGCGTCCCCAAGAGCATGAGGACGATGGAGCCCGCGGAAAGGGGGACTCCCGCCGCCCGCATCGCGGCGATCGCGGCCGGGAAGAGCATGGGAGCGGGAAAGGAGGCCAGCATCTGGATCGCGGGGCCGAGCGCCGTCCAGAGCCTGGGCGACAGCCCGATCGCGAGCCCCGCCGGGAGCGCCCAGAGCGTCCCCAGCGCGGTCGAGACGAGGACGCGAGCGAGCGTGGCCGCGCCGGCTCCTCCGATCGAAAGCCAGCGTTCGGGCGAGAGCGCGCGCCAGGCGTAGAGGACCCGCACGGCGCCCAGGCCGGCCGCGGCGGCCAGGAGCAGGAGCGCCGCGCCCGAGACGACGGGAAGGAGGCGCGCGAAGGCCTGGGAGGACGGGAAACGGGAAACGGGAAACGCCGGGGCTCTCTCTTTCTCATGTCCCGTCTTCCGTTCCCCGGTTCCCGTTTCCGGATGGCGGTTCGCGATTTTCCGGATCAGGAGCGCCGCCAGGGCGTAGACCCGCGCGCGGCGCACAACCCCCAGAAACCACGAGGAGCCCGCGTCCTCGGAGCCGGACTCGTCGAGCCGGAACTTTTGGGACCAGACCGCGAGCGGCCGCCAAAGAACCTGGTCGAGGAGGACGATCATGAGCATCATCGCCGCGATCGCCAGGGCCATCGCCCGCGCGTTCCCGTCGGCCGCGGCCCGGCTCATGTAGGATCCCAAGCCCGGCAGGCTGAAGTCCCGCCGGCCCAGCACGAAGGATTCGCTGATCATGAGGAAAAACCAGCCTCCCGCCATGCTGATCATCCCGTTCCAGACGAGCCCGATCGCGGCGGAGGGAAGCTCCAGGCAGCGAAAGCGCTCCCAGGAATTGAAGCTGAAGACGGAGGCCGCCTCGACGAGATCGGGCTTGAGGCTTTTCAAGGACTGGTAGAAGCTGAAGGCCATGTTCCAGGCCTGGGCGGTGAAGATCATGACGATCGAGGCGAGCTCGAGCCCGGCGTTCGACGAGGGAAACAGCGCCAGGAAAACAAGCAGGAGCCCCGGCATGAAGCCCAGCACCGGCACGCTCTGGAGGATGTCGAGGAGCGGGATGAGCACGCGCTCCGCCCGGGCGTCCTTGGCCGCCCAATAGCCGTAAACGACGGCGAAGCCCAGCGAGATCGCGAAGGCGATGAGCCCGCGCAGCAGGGAAAGAAGCGCGTAGGCGGGAATCGCCGCGGCGGAGAGATCGATCGCCGCCGCGGGGCGCACGGGAGCGTTCATGTGCCTGGCGAATTGAAAGAGAGCGGCCAGCAGGCCGGCCAGCCCCAGCAGCACGAGGAAGTCGGCCGCCCGCAGCCTTCTTGACCATTGAAAAAAGATAGCGGCTCCGCCCCAGGCCCGGCGCGCGCGCAGCATCATCGTCTCCGCCATGGGGAAGATGGTAGCTTTTTGGGCCTTTTCTAGGCCTTGACAAGCGGCGGGGTCCTGCTATACTTCGGGCGCCTTTGAAAACGATAACGGCAAACCGTCCGCAAGGGCGGGGCGCAAAGCCGAGGGGCCCACGGGGCCGGCCGGTTGCCGAAAGCCAATGGTCACGAGATCCGATCTGAGCCCGGCTTCGACGGAGACGGCCGTTAGATGCTTGTCGAGGCCGGGCATTTTTATTGCCCTCTGCGGCCTTCTGTTGCTTTCTGTCGCGCCCGCCGCCCGCGCTGATGGCGGGACGGTGGGCTACGAGGCCCGCGGCGTCGACCCCATGGCGGCGGTCGCCAACCCCCTGGGCCTTGACGTCCGCGACGCCCTGGGCCGTCCGGTTTCCGCCGCCAAGCTGCTCCGGGACCTGGGCCGGGCCCAGGCCAGGCAGGCGAGGGAAAGCTCTTATGCCGAGTCGTTGCCGGGCGCGAGCCGTCTTTCGGCGCTGGGGAGCCTCCGGGCCTTTCTCAGCTCGGCCCTGCGCCGTCCGCCGGGAGGGGGCGCTCCGGCCGTCTGGTGCCGGGCGCTCTCTTCCAGGCCGGGCGACAAGCTCTCGCGGCCGCTCATCTTGTTTTTCGGCGCCCTTCTCCTGCTCCGGCTTGACTCGCGCCGTCGCTTTAAATTCGTTCCCGCCTCCAGGCGCTGCCTCGTCCTGCGCTGTTAATCCCGCCTCCAACCCCGAAAAAACCGGGCCGTTCCCGGACGCTTAGGCATCCTCGCGACACGCCGGGCCCCTGGGCCTGGAATTAGAACGCAGCAACGTTATCCGGAGCGTTTTCTAGGTCGTTTGTCGCGCGCGCGGTTGAGTCGTTCATGAATCTTAATATGAGTCTCGCCAAGGGAATCTCAAAAACGCCGGCCACAAGGGCCACGGCAGTCGCCGCCGTTTTCGCCGCCGCGGCCGCTTTTGCCG
>DAHVWT010000032.1 GCA_027327915.1 Elusimicrobiota bacterium | reverse complement strand
TAAGGCCCCATGGCGACGATGGCCCAGGCGATCCGCCTGGCCCTCCATTACGGGGAGGAAAACCTGGGGGTCAAGGAGATTTTCGGGGAAGACGTCGGCCCCCCGCTAGGCGGCGTGTTTACGGTCACGCAGGGGCTCAAAACCGCCTGGAATTCCCCCTTGGACGAACGCGGCATCATCGGCGCCGCGATCGGACTCGCGTGGGCGGGTTCGCGCCCGGTGGCCGAGGTCCAGTTTTCGGACTACATCTTCAACGCGATCGACCTGCTCAAGCTCGCCGCCAATTCGACCTGGTCCTCGGCCGGCCGCTTCAAAACCCCCCTCGTCGTGATGACCCCCGTGGGGGCCGGCATCCACGGCTCGATCTACCATTCCCACTCCTTCGACTCCGTCGCGACGAAGCTGCACGGCATGAAGGTCGTCTGTCCCTCCAATCCCCTGGACGCCTACGGGCTCATGCTGGCCGCGATCAAGGACGACGACCCGGTCCTGTACCTAAAGCCCAAGGCCCTTTTGCGCGTGCGGGGCGAGAAGCTCATACCCGGAGAGCCCGAGGACTCCCGCGCCTTGGATGAGATGATCAACGCTCCCATCTCCAACCGCGAGAACTGGAAACCGCGATGGCCGGCCGTGGAGGACTACACGGTCCCGCTGGGCCGGGCGCGCATCGCCCGCGAGGGCACGGACGCCACGATCGTTACGCACGGCCGGATGGTCCCCTTCGCCATGGAAGCCGCCGCCTCCTCGGGCTCATCGGTCGAAGTGATCGACCTGCGCTCTCTCATCCCCTACGACTGGGACTGCCTCAAGAGTTCGATCCGCAAGACGGGCCGGGTCCTTTTCCTCAACGAGGAGACCGAGATCACGAATTTCGGCGAACATCTCCTGCGTCGGACGGTGGACGAGCTTTTCTACGAGCTCAAGGTTCGCCCGCGGCTCCTGGCCGCCAAGGCCGTTCCCGGGATCGGCCTTTCGCCCGTGCTCGAGAACGCCACGGTCCCGCAGAAGTCCGACGTCGAGCGCGCCCTGGGCGAGCTTTTAAGCGAAACGGCCTGATTTTTCCTCGGCGCATCATCCCCAACCGTCATCATAAAGGAAAAACCATGAAAAGACTAGGGAAAGGACTCACCCTTGCGGCGGCCTTGGCGGTCCTCTCATCCCCCGCCTTCGCCGCGCGGCATCCGCGCATCCGCGTCGCCATCCGCGCGCTTCGGCGCGTGGAACAAGACCTCTCGAAGGCCCCTCCGGTCTTCGGCGGTCACAAGGCCCAGGCCCAGCAGCTCATCCACCAGGCGATTGAGCATCTGCGCCAGGCGCTCCAATACGCCAACGAGCACGAGGGCCGCGGGCGGCGGCAAGGCGCTAACGTCAACGTCCAGGGCGGACCGAACGGCGCCCACGTCAACGTCAACGTCCAGGGACAGATTCCCTAACAAATCAACTCACGGAAAGCTGCGGAAGGCAACGGAGGGCCATGACATCGGCCTTCCGTTGCCTTCTTTTGCGTCCGCTGCCTTCTATTGGCTTATGGCTTACTTAATGCTTCGCCCGATAGATGCGCCGGCTGTTGCGGTTTTCCTCGCGGTTGAGCCTGCGGATCTGGCCGCGGGTTAAATGTCCCTTGTTGCCGTCGCGGCGCGCCATGCGGCGCTCCTGGGCTCGGATTCTCCGGTCCTGTCGGCGCAGCTTTCGGGCTTGGGCGCGGTTCAGCGTCCCGTTCTTGAGTCCTTGGTTGATGCGCCGATTCTGCGCGGCAAGCCTTCTGTTGGCTTCGACTCGCCCCGGATGGGTCTTCGCCCATTGGCCCGGCCGAGGGGCCGCCGCGGGCGCGCCCTGAGCGGCCGGAGCCGCTGGAGCCGCGTTCTGATTCTGCTGATTCTGCGCGAGAGCCGAGGCTGAAAGCCCCAGCGCCAGCGCCGCCGCGGCCGTCCTGATGCTTTTCATCGCGTGTCCTCCGTCATGGGATGGGATGATGTCTCGGAGATCCCCGACGGGGGGCTCCGAAAATATAGGAGAGCTTGAGCGACGGCGTCGCCATTTCAAAGCCGCCGTGGCTGAAAATCAAGTCCTGGAAGCGCGCGTCGAGCGAGGCGAGAAAATTAGACCCCAGCTGCCAATCGACTCCCACGCCGACGTTGAACCCGAACTCGTCGACCGGCAAGGTCGCGCCTACCGGCAAATTCCCCCCCGAGGTCGAGGTCGAGTACGTAACGCTTTCCAGGGAATAAAATCCCGCCCCCACGCTCAGGTAGGGCCTCAAGCGCGAGCCGCCGCCGGTTGAAAAGGCCTTCCCCCACTTGATGGTCGGCGTGACGGAGACAATCGACAGGGAGTCGCCGCCATCGCGGCCAACGAAGGAGGTGTCGTTTCCCATGTCGATTCCCAAGGCCGTCCAAGACGAGGCCTGGGCCTCGGCCGAGAAATCGAATGCGAAGGAACCCCTTAAATTCTCGCTGTTGGGGCCGAAGGGAAAGGCATAGCCGCCGCCGAAGGAGCCGTCCCAGGTCCCGGGCCGGCCCAACTCCACGGCGACAGCGGGGCCGGCAAGCAGCAGGAAGCCCCCGGTGAGGAGAGGGGCCGCCCACGCGATTCCTCGACGGAAATTCATAAGCGAGAGAGTATACTATACTCCGCCATGTCCTCCTCGCCTCCTCCGCTTCCACCCCACCCGGGCGATCCTCTGCGCTTCAGCCTGCGCATCTACGGAATTTTGATCGAAAAAGGACGTCTCCTCATGACCCGCAGCATCTTTCTCGGCCGGGAGTTCGTCAACTTTCCCGGGGGCGGGGTCGAATTGGGGGAAGCGCCCATGGCGGCTCTCAAGCGGGAATTCCAGGAGGAGACCGGCCTGGCGGTCAAGCCCCGGCGTCTCCTCTACGCGAGCGAGGGCTGCCACCGCTCAACCCAGGCGCCGATGCAGATCGTGAGCGTCTATTGGCTGGTCGGGCGCGGGCGAGGCAAGCTTAAGGCCGCCGGCAACGGCGAGGACGTGGTGTCCCTTTTCTGGACGCCGCTGGGGCGCATTCCCCGACGCGAGATGTTTCCGGCGGATCTCGAATTCGTCCGCCGGCTGCCCCGCCTTCTGAAGGGCGGAGCCGCAACCCCCTAAACGGCTAAATAACGCCCAGCTCCCTGCCGACGAGGCCGAACTTCTCCAGAGCCCGGTCGAGATCCTCCGAAGCATGCCCCGCGGTGACGATGGTCCGCAGGCGCTCCTTGCCCCGGGCGACGATCGGGAAGCCGATCGAAAGGGCAAAAACCCCTTCCTCGAAGAGACGTTCGCTCATGCGCCGCGCCTTCTCGGTGTCCCCCACCATCACGGGGGTGATCGGAGTCTCGCTTAATCCCGTGTCGAAGCCCAGATTCTTGAGGCCTTCCTTGAAATGCCGGGCGCGATCCCAGAGCGTCTTGATCCGCTCCGGCTCGTTTTCGAGGAGATCGAGGGCCTTGAGGCACGTCGCGACGACGGAGGGCGGGTGCGAGGAGGAGAAAATGAAGGGCCTTCCCGTCGCGCGCAAATAGTCCGCCAAATCCCGGCTGCCCGCCGCGTAGCCCCCCACGGACGCGACGGCTTTGGAGAGAGTTCCGATCTGGACCTGGATTCTCTTCGAGAGCCCGAAATGATCCGGGGTTCCTCTCCCGTTTTTCCCCATGACCCCCGTCGCATGGGCGTCGTCCACCATCACCATCGCGTCGTAGCGCTCGGCCAACTCCACGATCCGGGGGAGCGGCGCCACGTCCCCATCCATGCTGAAGACCCCGTCCGTCACGATGAGCTTTCTCGCCGCGCGGCGGGATTCCGGCGATTCGAGAATCGCCTGGAGAGCCTCCATATCCCGGTGCGGGTAAATCTTGCGCGGGGCTTTCGCGAGCCGGGCGCCGTCGATGATCGAGGCATGGTTGAGCTCGTCGGAGATCAGCAGCTGGTCCTCGGCGTCCATCAGGCTCTGGCAACAGGCGACGTTGACCGTGAAGCCCGACTGGAAAAGCGCCGCGGCCTCGGTCCCCTTGAAACGCGCCAGACGCCGCTCCAGCTCCTCGTGCAGCGTCATCGTCCCGATGATGGGGCGCACGGCGGCGGTGCCGACGCCCCAGCGGTCGATCGCCTCCTTGGCCGCCTGCTTCATCGCGGGGTGATTGGCGAGCGCGAGGTAATTATTCGAGGAGAGGTTGATCACGCGCTTGCCGTCGATCATCGCGACGGGCTCCTGGGCGCCCTCCAGAACGCGGGTGCGGGAAAGCCGGCCCTCGCGCTTCATTCGATCCAGGGCCTCGCGCAAAAAAACGCCGGAGGATCTCTTCGGGGTCGAAGCGGGCTCCGTCTTCACGGGACAAGCACCACCTTGCCGCAATTTTTCTCGGGGGACATCATGAGCCGGAAACCCTCCTTGAAATCACGCAGGGGAAGGACGTGGGTGACGACGGGGCGCAAGTCGACCGCGCCCGACTCCAGAAGCGCGTCAGCCTGCTCCCAGGTTTCCCAGATCCTGCGGCCGATGATGCCGTAAACCCGGAGTCCCTTGAAAATGAGGTCGTGCGCCCAGTCGACCTCGACCGGACGCCCCGGAAGTCCGAAGGCGGTGATCCGGCCGCCGGCCCTGACGGCCTTCAAGGACATCGCCGCGGCCTCGGGATTGCCGGAGAGCTCGAGAACGACGTCGTAGCCTTCCGGCCTCTTGGCGGCTTTGAGCGCCTTGGCGAGCGTCCCCGCCCCGTCCGGCTTGACCACGGCGTCCGCCCCCATCTTTTCCGCCAAGCTCCCCCGAAACTTCGAGCCCTCGACGACGACCACGCGGCGCGCGCCCAAGGCCTTCGCGACCGCGATCGCGAAAAGCCCCTGGGGGCCCGCGCCCAGGACCAGGACGATCTGATCCTTGACGTCCTCGACCGACACCGAGTAGACGGCGTTCCCGAAAGGCTCGAAGAGAGATCCCATGTCGCGCAGCGCCCCCGTCCTGTGCCGCCAGGCGACGCGCGCGGGGATCACCGCGAACTCGCCGAAGCCTCCCGGGGCGTCGACGCCGGTGAGCTTCATGTCCGCGCAGACATGCCGCTGGCCCAGCCGGCACTGCAGGCAGCGGTCGCAGTAGATATGGGATTCGACGGAGACGAAGTCCCCCGCCTTGAAGCCGTCGGCTCCGGGCCCGCAGGAAAGCACCGTCCCGCAGAACTCGTGGCCGAACATGAGAGGGGTCTTCACCCGTCCCGGAGCCCAGGAATTCCAGTTGTAAAGAGCGAGGTCCGAGCCGCAGATGGAGGCGCGGTGCACCTGGATGAGAAGCTCCCCGTGCCGGGGCTTGGGATCCGGCAGTTCCGACAAAACGGCGCCCGGCGCTGGTTTGGCCTTAAGAATGGCTTTCATTGGCTCAATGAGTTCCTTAGGACGAAGGCGATGTTCTCTTTTCGCTCACGAAGGCGGCGGTAGAAATAGGGGAACCAATGGGAGCCGTAGGGGACGTAGACGCGCATCGCGTGGCCCTGACGCGCGAGCTCGAGCCGACGCCTGGCGCGCAGGCCGTAAAGCATCTGTATCTCGTAGTCGCCCGGCGCAAGCCCGGCGGCCCGCGCCGCCTGGACGGCGTTGACGATCCGGTCGTCGTCGTGGGTCGCGAAGGCGGGGCGAGGCGCCTTGAGAAGAAGCTTCGCCAGATGGTCATAAGAGGCGTTCACCTCCTCGCGGCTTTGGTAGGCGAGCTCCGGCGGCTCCTTATAAGCCCCCTTGCACAGCCGCACCCGCGCTCCCGCGCGGACGAGTTCCTGGATGTCTCTCTCGGAGCGCTTAAGCATCGCCTGGATGACGACGCCGACGCAGCGGTATTTCGATGGGAAGAAAGAATGAAAGACATCGAGCGTCCTCTGGGTCCACTCGGAGCCCTCCATGTCGAGGCGCACGAAATTATCGAGCCTCGCGGCCTCGGAAAGGAGCCGATCGAGATTATCCCGGCCAAGATGTTCGTCCAACCCTAATCCTAATTGGGACAGCTTGACGGAGACGTTGCAGTCGAGTTCCGCCTGGGCGATGAGCTTGAGGAGTCCGACATATTCCTCGGTCGCCCGAATCGCCTCGTCGCGAGAGGAGACATTCTCCCCCAGGAAGTCGAGGGAAGCCAACAGGGAGTCCTGGTTGAGCTTGCGGACGGCCTCAACCGCCTGTTGGGCGTTATCCCCGGCGACGAAGCGGCTGGCGAGGAAAGTGAGAAATCGCATGACAAGCGTCCCGCGCCCGCCCACCGTCTGGCAGGCGGCCCACTTTAACACATTCCCCGGCGCGGGGGAAAGCTCACGCGCGGATCTCGCGCGGCCGGCCGGCTTCTACGCCTTCGCGAGTTCCGAGTCCTGGGAGGCGCCCCGCGAGACGGACTGGGCGAGCGCCTGGGCCTTGGCCAGGGAAACGGAAACGATGCGGCTCACCCCCATCTCGGCCATCGTGACGCCGTAGATGACGTCGGCGGCCTCGAGGGTGCGCTTGTTATGGCTGATCACCAGGAACTGGGTCCTCGCGGCGAATTCCCTCAGCATCCGCACGAGCCGGCCCACGTTGGCGTCGTCCAAGGCGCCGTCCGCCTCGTCCAAGAGGCAGAAGGGCGCGGGCCGCACCATGAAGAAGGCAAAGAGTATCGCAAGCGCCGTCAATGTCTTCTCACCGCCAGAGAGGAGCGAGAGCTTCTGAAGGCGCTTGCCCGGAGGCTGGGCCACGATGTCGACCCCGGTTTCCATGGGGTTGTCCGGCATCGTAAGGACGAGATCCGCCTCCCCCCCTTCGAAGAGGACGCCGTAGATGCGGCGGAAATGCTCCCGGACCTCGCCATAGGTCTTGAGGAAGCTCTCTCGCGTCGACGAATTCACCTGGGATATCGCCTGCTTGAGGTCTTCCTTGGCCTTGTTTAAGTCCTCGATCTGGGAGGATAGGAAATTCTGGCGCGAGGAGAGCGCCTCGTACTCCTCGGGAGCCGCGAGATTGACGTTGCCCAGGGACTGGACGCGCTTTCGGAGCGTCTCGATCCGCTCGCGGCTCGGAGCCTCATCGCTCTGGCGCGAGGACGCGTCCTCGTAGGACATCCCGCTTTCCTCCAGGAGGCGCTTTTCGAGGGACTCGAGGGCGGCCTTGCGGCTTGAGAGCTCGACTTCCTTCGACGAGAGCTCGGCTCGGCAGATCTCAGCCGATTCCTGGAGGGCCTTCAACTCCTGGCGCTTGGCGGAAAGATTCGTCTCGGCCTCGGAGCGCTGAGACTCGATCCGGCCGATCTCGGACTCAAGGACGCCAAGGCGCTCCCCGATCGCGGCCTTTTCGGCCTCGGAGCGCTCGGCCGTCAGCTCCCCTTCCGAGGCCTGGGCCGAGAGCCGCTCGATTTCCGCCTTCGCGGATTCGATCTGGGTTAAAACGCTTGCCTTCTCGCGCTCGAGTCTTCGAACCGCCTCCTCCTCGACCGAGGCTCGATACTCGATGTTGGAGGCCTGGCCGCGCAGCTCCCGGACCCGGAGTTCGCGCTCCTTCAGGGAGTCCTTGAATCGCGACAAGGACTGGGCTGCGGATTCTTCCGCGAGCTTCGCCTGGGATTCCTCCGCGGCGGCGCTCTCCGCGTCCTTGGCCGCACCCTCGATCGCGGCCCTGAGGGCCTCGACCTCCGCGCGCTTCGCCGAAGCCTCCTCGCGCAAAAGGCCGATCCCCTGCCTCGACTGCGCCAGAGCGCCCTCTTTCTCCTTAAGGCGGGCCCCGAGGGCGAGCTCGACCTTCAAAGCTTCGGCCGAGCACGTCTCGAGGGCCCGCAGGGACTCGCGGGCCCTGACGGACTCGGCGGCCACGGCCTCCCGGCGGCCCCGGAGATCCGCGATCTCCGCTTCGGCGCGCTTCAAGGACTCCCGCATCGACGGGAGGTCGGCGAGCGCGCTCTCCGCCGCGCCCGACGACTGAAGAGCCCCGCCGAACACCCAGGGCCCCGAGTGGAGCGTCCCCGAAAGCTCGAAGGCCTCCGCCAACAGGAAGCGGACGGCCTTTTCATGAGCCGGGTCGAAGCTCGCCTTCTTCAAGAGGGCGGCGGCGGACTCGGGCATGGCCCGATCGAACGGGACATCGGGCACGGCATCGAGCACCAAAAAGCGCGCGCGGCCGGCCCCCAAAACGCGCAGGAAGGCGACCGCCTCGGAGGCGGCCTTCGAGTCCTGGCAGGCGACCGCGAAAAGCCTCTCGCCCAACAAATCATCCAGAAAACACCGGGAATCCTCGGGGACGGAAATCATGTCCTTGACGAGGCCGACGACGCCCGTGATCGAGGCCTGCAGACAGGCCTGCGCTCCGGACCAATAGGCGTTCTTGCGCCCCTCGGCCTCGAGCGCCTCCAATCGCGCCGAGGCTTTCGCGGACTCCTCCGTTTTCGCCAGGATGGACGCCGCGAGTTCGCGGTCCTCCCGGTCCAAGGACTCAAGCCGCGCCCTTGCCTCGGCGAGCTCCGTCCGCGCCTGCCGGGCCGCCTCGCGCCCGGACTCAAAGGAAGCGGCGATCCCCTTAAGCTCGACCTCTCCCGCCAGGACACGCTCCTCTTCCCGCGCCGAGTCGCGCTCCAAGGAGGCGAGTTCCGCCTGCACGTGGGCGGACTTCGAGCGCTCCTGATCGCAGAGCCTGCGCGCGTCGAGCCCTTTCTGCGCCGCGAGGAGAACCTCCCCCTTGGCGTCCTCAAAAGCCTTCTCGATCCCCGCCCCCTCGCCGGCCCAAGCAGCCAAAGCCTTGTCCTCCGCCTGGGCCGCCTCCCGCGCCTTCTCAAAGGCCTCCTTGGCGCCCGCCGCCGCGAGCCGCGCGGCCTCCATGCGGGGCGATGTCTCCTCAAGCCGCGTCTCCAGCCCCGCGATCTCCCCCCGAAGCCTTTCCGCGGAGGCGGCCGCGGAAGCGGCGCTCTGGCGGGCGTGGCGGATGCGCTCCTCGAGACGCGCGAATTCCGTCGCCCCCTGGGAAGCCTCCGCCTTCAAATCAGTGACCGACTTGAGCAGCTCGGCGTGCCGGAGCTCGAGCGCCTGGACCTCGGCATCGAGGGCGTCGCGCCGCGTCCTCTCATCCTCCAGGGCCCGGACGAGGGGCTCGGCCTCGGCCGAGAGGATCTCGACCGCCTCCCGCAGGCCCTTGATTTCCCGGCAGAGCAGGCCGGCCTCGAGAGCCTTAAGCTCGGACTGGTATTTCTCGAAGAGTTTGGCCTTGCGGGCGTCGTTGTCCAATTTCCGAACCTGCTCCGAGATCAGGGCCAGCGCGTCCTGGGCCCGTCCCATGTCCGCTTCGACGCGCTCGAGCTTGCGCAGGGCTTCTTCGCGCTTGGCTTTGTAGCGCGAGACGCCGGAGGCCTCCTCGAACAGCGCGCGGCGCTCCTCGGGCTTCGAGTTGAGGACGAAATCCACCCCGCCCTGGTCGATGATCGCATACCCCTCCTCGCCCAGGCCCGTGTCGAGGAAGAGTTCGCGAACGTCCTTCAAACGACATTGGGTCTTGTTGAGGAAATAGGCGGATTCTCCGGATTTAAAAAGCCTCCGCGTGATCATGACTTCGGTATAGTCGACCGGGAGGCGGTTGGAGGCGTTGTCGAAGCAGAGCGTCACCTCGGCGACCGATAGAGGCTGGCGCTTGGCCGTCCCGGCGAAGATCACGTCGGTCATCGACCCCGCGCGCAGGGATTTCCAGGACATCTCGCCCAGACACCAGCGGATGGACTCAATGATGTTCGACTTGCCGGAGCCGTTGGGGCCCACGATGCCGGTGATTCCGGTCTTGAACTCCAGCGTCGTCTTCTGAGCGAACGACTTGTAGCCGAATATCTCGATCGACTTAAGAAGCATGCGATGACCCCCGTCGGCCGACTTCGTCCATCTTTTGTTGCCTTTTACCTAGAAAGCCTCAACTAGTGCTTAATCCTAGCAAGTTCCGATGGAAAAGGCAATATTTAGCCATTTTCGCCCGGCCCCGCGTCCTGGCGGCATCGTTGCGAGTTCCAGGCCAATCGGGAGCGCCCGAGGGAGGAAACAAGCATGAAGTTGACGCTGAGCGTTTTCAAAGCGGCCGTCGGATCGATCGGAGGGGATGTCCGCCCCTCGCGACGTCTCTTAAAAACGATCGAGGAATATGTCCTTCTCAACCGCGAGGACCTCCTCAAGGACCTCCATGTCGGCCACACGGGCGACGACGTGGCGATGCTGATGTCGCACACACGGGGCGTCGGGAATCCCGATATCCATCACTTGGCATGGAAAGCTTTCTTGGCCGGAGCCCAGGCCGCCCAACGACAGGGCCTCTATCGCGCGGGGCAGGAATTGGCGCCGGGAGCCTTCACCGGCAATATGCTCGGTTTGGGGCCTGCCGTCGCCGAAATGGAGATCGAGGAACGTCCGGGAGAGCCCTTGCTTTGCTTCGTGGCGGATAACGCGGCCCCGGAAACCTTCAATCTGCCCCTCTACCTCGCCTTTGGGGACGCGATGGCGAACCCTTGGATCCTCTCATCGCGGGCGATGAGGAAAGGTTTTCGTTTTGTCGTCTGGAACGCCGCCGCGACGCAAGAGGATGGGCATGCCGGGATGGTTCCGTTCGACGCCCCCGAGGGCCTCTACGAGCTCGCGGCGCTGCTGCGGGAGGCCGAGAACGGCGTGGTGGAGTCGGTCTGGTCCCGGAGCTCGGGAGAACAGACGGCCGTGGTCTCAACCGAGCGCTCCCGGCCCGCGGGCAAGGGCGGCAGTCCCGTGATGCTCGTGCGCTCCCAGATGGACTTCCCCGCGACGGGAGACATTCTGGCCCCCTATCACCTCGGGTTTCCCATTGGCGGGGCCTCGCTCAGCTCCCACTACATGCCCCTCATGCCCGTCAAGCTCAACTCCATCGCGAGCTTCTTCAACGGCCACCCGATTGTCAGCTGCGCCGCCTTCTCGATTTGCGAGGGACGGCTCACGGAACCCGTGGACGCCTTCGACAATCCTTTTTGGGACGCCGTGCGCGCCCGGACCGCGGAAAAGGCCATGGAGAGCCGGCGTCACGGATTCTTCGCCGCCGCGAGGCGCCCTGAGAGAGGGACCGTCCAACCCTCTCCCCTCATCGAGCCTCCTGGGGCGGCGGGCCGTATCTTGTCCTAAAGTCGCCGCCTCAATCCGCCTGGCTGAGCGTCCCGAATGCGGCGATACCGAGCGCCGCCCCTCCCGCGGCGAAGAGGAGGACGGCGGCGAAATCCCAGGCGGGAGGAAGCAGACTCCAGCCCAGAAGCGCCCACCGCATGAGGTCCACGCAGTAGGTGAAGGGGTCGAGATAGGCCGCGAGACGCATCCACCCCTCGCTTTTGGAGAGATCGAAGAGCGCCCCGCTCAAAAGGAACATCGGCCAGGTGAGGAGATTCATCGCGAGACCGAAGCCCTCCATGCTCTTCATCCGGGCGCCGATCACAAGCCCGAGATTGACCGTCGCGAAGGCAACGAGCGCCGAAAGGATGAAGGCGGCCGCGAGCGCGGCCGGGCTCGAACGCAGGACGAAGGCCTCCCCGATCGCCAAGAGCACCGCCGACTCGGCGACCCCGCCCACCATCCCGCCGAGAGATTTCCCGATGAACATCGTCGAGCGGGAGATCGGAGCCGCGAGAACCTCCTTGAGAAAGTCGAGCCTTTTATCCCAGATGATGTAGAGGCCGTAGGTGACGGAGGTGAAGAGGATGGTCATGCTGAGAATCCCGGGAAAGATGAATTGCTCGTAGGTCGTTGCGGGGACGGGGCTCGTTCCCGAGAGCCCTCGGCCAACGACGAACAGGAAGAGAAGAGGCGAGACGAGGATGGAGATGATGCGCTCTTTCTCGCGGAAATAAACCTTCGTCTCCCGAAGGAAGAGCGCGTAAATGGCGTTCCATCGGAGCTGAAGTTCGCTCATCGGACTTCTTCATCCGTCCCAGGAGCGTCCTCGCCGTTTTTGAGCGGCCGTCCCGCGAACTTGAGGAAAACGTCCTCGAGAGTCGTCCGGCGAACCTCGACCTCGGACGCGGCGGGACAGCGGTCGAGGAGGGCCTTCAAGCGCCTGGGAGCGTCGTCCACGGCGAGCCGGACACCCCCGTCTTCATGCGTCATCTCCCGGATGAAATCCAGGCCCGCGAAATCCCGGGGAGCGACGCGTCCCCGGAGCCTCACGATGTCCCCGCCCACGCGGCGCTTGAGCTCCTCGGGGGAGCCCATCTCCCGGATTCGGCCGCGGTCGATGAGGGCGACGCGGTCCGAGAGGCCGTCCGCCTCCTCCATGTAATGCGTCGTCAGGATGATGGTGGTTTTCTCGGCGGCCTTCATCTCGCGGATATGGTCCCAGACCGCGCGGCGGCTCACGGGATCGAGCCCCAGCGTGGGTTCGTCGAGAAACAGGATGCGCGGGCGGTGAATGAGGCCGCGCGCGATCTCAAGACGCCGCTTCATGCCGCCCGAGTAGCCGCGCACGCGTTCGCCTTCCCGACCCTTGAGGCCCACCGTCCGGAGCATGCGTTCGACGCGGCCCTCGATCTCCCGCGGAGGAACGCCGTAGAGGAGGCAGTGGAGCCGCAGGTTCTCCGCGCCGGTCAAAAGATCGTCCAAGCTCGGCTCCTGGAACACGATGCCGATCGTCCGGCGGACCTTGAGGCTCTCCCGCGCGACGTCGAAGCCTCCCACGACGGCCGTCCCGCCACTCGGCCTCGTGAGCGTGCAGAGCATGCTGATGAAGGTGGTCTTGCCCGCGCCGTTGGGGCCCAGAAGGGCGAAGGTTTCCCCCTCCTCGATCTCGAGGTCGATGGAATCGACGGCAAGGACCGCGCCGAAGCGCCTCGTGAGCCCGCGGGCTTGGATGGCCAGCGTCACGTCAAGAGCCGCCCCGAGCCGCCTCGCGCCCCCGGCGAAGGAGAACGACGATCCTGACCCGCATCGAAGCGATTCTAGGAAATCCCGCGGCCGTTTGCCGCGACTTGCCGCGTCGGGGAAAGGCTCCAAGCATTCCTTGCGCAGCCCCGCATAGGCCGCGTGCTCCGGCTGGGCGAGCAGGAGCCGCGATGGCTCCCCCTTTTCCAAGTCGAGCCTTGCGAAGTTGCGGGGCTTTCAGGGCCTCAAAAGAAGGCCCCCGGAGAGCCCGAGGGCCGATTTCTCGACGGAAACCGTTGCGGGGGCTGGATTTGAACCAGCGACCTCATCCCAGTCAAGACGGCGTAGACTCTGATCGCCAAGTCGTGTATAAATCCGTACCTGTTCCGATGATTTCCGATCTCAATGGGCAGGAGCACTGCTTGAAGATAGAACTGCTTCCCCTTGAGATATCGTCATTTCTTCGCGTACGCCAATAGTTTCGCGCCGAGGAATATCTTTGGAGAAAAGCTTAGGACATAGGAGTCGATGAAGGTCCAGGTGCCTAATCCTCCACCGATTATGCCGAGAGCATTCCCGAGCCATGACTGCTTCAGTGAAGTTTATTATTGCATGAATCATGAAAAGAGCCTCTTAAAGCGCTCGGTCAGCACGTCCTCGAACTCCTGGCGCATGGGCGGATTGAGCTCCGAGTAGATCGCTAACCCCCGGAACTTCTCGCGGGCGTTCTTCATCTTCTCGAAGCTGTTGGCCGCGGCCTTGGGATCGATCTTGAGATTGTTGGCCAAGCTCTCGAAGTCGGTGCGCTTCAGCTTGTTGCCCTTGGCGTTGAGCGTCAGCGCCGTGTCGCTCTCCCGTTTGATGTAAACCTTCGACGAGACGAAATCATACACCGGCGCGAGCGCGGCCTTCTTGTCGCGGATGAGAAACGCCCAATTCTTCAAGTGCATGTCGCCGTTGCCGATGAGGAAGCAAAGGAGGACGCGCTCGAAAAAATCGATCGTGTCCAAGCCGACGTTCTCCGCGTGAGCGCGGATGGCCTTGCCGACGGATTCGAGCGATCCTTTGTACTTGTCTGTGGAGCCCAGGATTTGGAACATCGTCTCGCTCTGGATCTTGTCGCCGTTTTCCGCACGGTCGAAACGCTTGACGATATAGCAAAGCCGTCCGTCCAACATGGGGAACAATCCATGCGGCGGGACGTTCATGCCGATTGCCTCGGCCATGGTCATGCAGACGTTTTCCATTGCCGGAAGTCCTGGATATTCGTTGGGCTCCGGCTTGAGAATATGCGTACTCCCGGTCGGCGCGAACTCGATTTCACCGGAATCCTTATTTACTCGAATTAGTGCTTTTGCTTGCACACCAGAAATTGACATGTGGTCCGTAGAGGTCGTGACCTTATCAGGTATATCCTTGGCGGCGAATAGAATCTTGGGCATGACAGCTTTTCCCCAAAGCGCTTTGAGACACTTCGCATGATAGCGGCCCTCTTCCTCAATCGGCTGCTGGCAACAGAGACACCTATTCGCCATGACTCTCCTTGTTTGCAGGGCGAATGCTGATCGCACCTATCGGATCCTTACCGGTATGCAGCAATAAATGGAATTTGTCGTTCTTATCGATCTTCGCGGAGGCGCATGTCAGCTCAAGAAGCCAACCCTCGGGCAAGAGCCCATCGAAAAAGGGAAAAAGATCTTTCGACTCATACTTATCTTGCGTTAAAGGCATCGCCAAACTAATCGGCATCGCATCCGGGTCTCGAAGATATTCAGACCTGTAGACGAACTCGAAGCCAGTCGGCTTCCTGATAAGTTCGCCGGCTTCCTTGTCTCCGTATAGGACAATAGCGCGTTCTTCCATTAAGTTTCGTCGCGCAGCAAATCAATTGGTCCGAGGCACTTTCCAAAAAGGAAAAGAACCTTATTAGTTGTGTCTGTTCGCAGCGACCCCTTTCCTTGCTCCAAGTCACGGATAAAGCGTAGGCCAACGCCAGCCTTAGTCGCTAGTTGCGCCTGAGTGAGTCCAGCCGCTTTGCGTTTCTCTTTGACTAAAACAGCAGTCGGATTTTTTTTCATTTGCCTTTAGTTATACCCGCTTGGGTGCAATATGCCTATAAAAAATAATATAGAGGCTATATCGGGTATAGTTTATTAATTATTATACCTGATGTCGCCTCTTTTTCAATGCCTAACTATATCTTATACCCGATAGCACCTATATTAAATACGAGCACCGCGTGCATGAATCGTCCAGCATCGCAGCGCTGCATAGGCCGCGTGGTCCGGCTGGGCGAGCAGGAGCCGCGCCTGCTCCAGTGTCAGTGCCTCGATCAACCGCCGCTCCCTGCGCGGCTTCTCGACAAGCTGGAAAGGGTTCTGCGGTATCAGCCGCTCGCGGGCGAGGAATCCGAAGAAGCATCGCAGCGCCCCATATTTCCGAAAGACTGTCCCCGAGGCGTCGCAGTTGGCCCGCAGGGCGTCTAAATGCGCCCTCAGGACGCCGGGCGTCGCCTCCCTGTGGGCCTGTCAATCCCCCGCGCCTCCAGGAAGCGCCCCAGCGCCCCCGGGATGCCCTCATACCAGCCGACCGTCAGCGACGAAGAGCCCCTGAGCCCGGCAACGCAACAGGAAGGCTTCCCGCGCGCGCTCAAAGCCAACGTCATTGAGGCTTTCTGACGTCTCGACCGTCGCTTGCGCCCCGCTCCGTTTCATGTCCATGGTTCCTGCGTATTCCGGCCATGCCGAGGGTCGTCTCGGCCTGATGCCGAGGGTGTGTTCGGAGCATGGCGAGGCCCCCTCGGAGCGTAGCGACGCTGAGTCGTTGATAGCGTAGTTTTTCTTTCCTCCTTTTTGCAAATTCACGCATCAACACTCCGGCCCAGGAGACGCGCGGCGCCGGCTTCCGGACTACTCGGCGGCGCCGGACTTTGAGGGAAGCTTCGCCGTCGAAAGCCAGAAAAGCCCTATCAGGCGGATGATCTCGAAGAATTCTCCGATGTCGACCGGCTTCGTTAGATAACAGTTCGCGCCGAGCTTATAGCATCTCATGATGTCGTTTTCCGCGTCCGAGGTCGTCACGACGAGCACGGGGATGTCCTTAAGGTGATCGTCATTCTTGATCTCCTTAAGGAACTCCCGGCCGTCCATGCGCGGCACGTTGAGATCGAGGAGGATGAGATCGGGCCTGTCCGCGCCGCCAAACGGCGGCTCCCGGCGCAAGTAAGCCAGGGCCTGGACGCCGTCCTCGACCGCGGACAGCTGGACCTGCGGCGCGCCTCTTTTGAAGGCCTCGCGCGCGAGGTCGGCGTCCTCGGGATCATCCTCGACCAGGAGGACCTCTCGGCGCCGCGTCATGCCTTTACCTCCGGCGCGGGCAGGGGCGCCGGCAGGGCGAAATAAAACGTCGAACCCTTGGCGGCCGCCGATTCCACCCAGATGCGCCCGCCGTGCTTGGCGACGATCCGTTTGCACATTGCAAGCCCGATCCCCGTCCCGGGGTACTTCGCCTGGGAATTGAGGCGCTCGAAGATGACGAAGACGCGCTCCGCGAAGCGGGGGTCGATGCCGATGCCGTTGTCGCGCACCGAGAACACCCACTCCCTTTCTTTTTTCTCGGCCGAGACGGCGATGCGGGGCGGCTCGGGGCCGCGAAACTTGACGGCGTTGCCGACCAGGTTTTGCAGCAGGGACTCCATCTGCTCGGCGTTGGCCATGACCGTCGGCAGATCCCCGCTCGTGACGACGGCGCCGCCTTCCCGGACGGCCACGTCGAGATTCGACAGCACCTGACGAAAGACGTCGTTCATATCGGTCGCCGCGAAGGCGGCCTGGGCCCTTCCGATGCGGGAATAGGCGAGGAGGTCGTGGATGAGCGTCCGCATCCGCTTCGCCCCGCTGACGATCGGCGCGATGAGCTTTTCGGCGTCGGCGTCGAGGCGGCCCTCGCAGCGCTGGGCGAGAAATTCCGTGTAGCTGATGATCTTGCGCAAGGGCTCCTGGAGGTCGTGCGACGAGATGTAGGCGAAATCCTCAAGCTCCTTATTGGAGCGCTCCAGTTCCCGAGACTTCAGCCGCAGCGCTTCCTCGGCCTGCCGGCGATCCTCGATCTCCTTGAGCAGGCCCTCGCGTGATTTCTGGAGATCCTCCAACATGCGGTTGAAGGACCCCGCGAGCCTTCCAAGCTCGTCGCGGGATAGAACTTCGACGCGATAGGCGAGTTTTCCCTGCGCCGCCGATTGCGTGCCTCGCACGAGCGCGTCCACGGGTTCGGTGATGCTCCTCGTCACGACGCTCCCAACCAACAGGCCGAATAAGACGGCGGCGCCGGCCAGGAAAAAGACGATCATTCCCGACCAGAACATCAATCGTTGGAGCCCGGCCCTCATCCGGAGGCGGCTTTGATCGAGCGGCCGCTGGATCTCGTCGTCCAAAATCCCATCGAGCCTCTTGACGAGTTCCTCGAAGCGGGCTTGTTCCATCGCCTCCGCGCGCGCCTCCCCCATGATGGCCAGGGCATCGCCCCAGGCCCGCGCGAAAGCCGCTCTCAACCTCCGGGCCCAGCCCTGTTCCTCCTCCGTCATCCACAAGCTTCCCAGGAGCTTGAGACCTCGACGAAATCTTTCCTCCTCGCTCCAAACCCGTTGTCGATAGCCCAAGTCCGGAGCGTTCGCTTCCAGCGCGAGGGTCCTGCGGAAAACCGCGGCGGTGGCCGCGAGTTCCATCGTGACCTGAAGCATCCGGGAACCCGTCAAATGCCATTGGCCTCTTTCCGAACGGATTTCCCGGGCCAACAACGCCTCGACCTTTCGCATGTCCTTCGAGAAACCCCGCATCGACGCCTGCTCGCTCTCCTTGATCCGAATGAGCCGATCCATCCCGCCTTCAAAAGCGACAAAACCACAACGAAGTTTCTCGGCGGAGGCGCGATCTCCGGCGCTCACGGAATAGTTTTTATACCGGCCAAGAAACGACTCGAACCTCCAGCGGCTTTCCTCCAGCCGCTTGAGGCGCGCGCCATGCCGGTCCTGTAGGTAGCTCAGCATCGAGGCGTTCGCGCCGGCAAGGCTGATTTGCATCCCGTAGACCGCGTCGGCTTTCGGGTCTTTGAGACCCACGAGATTCCCGACGTCCCGGCTGATCAGCCGCGTTTGCGCCCATAAAATCAATCCCATGGCCACGATGGAGCCTAGCAGCGTCCCGATCACGAGCCTGAGACGCGCCCCCACCGTCTCGGCGTGAGGAAGGATCATGCCCGCGAATGCCGAGGATAGCCTGTCCGCCGCCGCCCACAGGCGCGAGCCTCCGAACGCCCGCAGGCGCCACCGGCCGCTCCGCGCGGCCGCCGTGGTCGCCCCGGACCGCATGAGTTCTTCCAACATGGCCTCCCGCGCTCCTCAAACGACGCCCCATTATGATCGCATCAAGCGCTCAAGGCCATGATTCGCATGTCACGTGCCGTCACTTCGAAAAGACAAGGGATTCAAAGGATGGCTCCGGCTGGCACTCCGATTGACGATCGGAGCGAGCCGAGTCCTCTCAAGTCCTCTCAGGCCGTCAACGCCCGGTCGACGGACCAGCGGCCGCCGCCCCGGATCATCACGATGACCGCCAGCGCCAGGGCCAGGATGTGGTATTCAAAACCCTCGCCCTTCTGGTTGCCGAACCAGTTCATGAAGAAGCCGTTGTGGGCATGGATCATGACGACCGCGACCGCCATATTGGAGGCGATCCCGAAGGCCGCGACCCGCGAGAGGGCGCCGGCGATCAGGCCCAGAGATCCCAGGAATTCGGCGGCGATCGCCAGAGCCGCGAAGAGCCCGGGTATTCCCATCTGGCCCGTGAACCAGTGGTAGGTCCCGGAAAGCCCGTAACCGCCGAACCAGCCGAGCACCTTCTGGGCCCCGTGCGGGAACATCACCACTCCCAGAGCCAGCCTCGCGACCGTCGCGGCGACATCGTCGTGCGTCTCGATCAATCTTCTCATGAAAGCCTCCTTGTTTTAATCACCGGCGCTCCGCCCGCTCTCTTGCTTGCTCCGCCGGCCTTCCTTTTTCCCAAGCTTCCGGCACATCCCGCGCAGAGCATCCAATTCCCGGCCCGTCAAGGCCGACATTTCCCGGACCACGACCTCCACATGCCGCGGGATGACCCTGGAGATCAATTGACGCCCCCTGCCCGTCAGCCGAACGCGGAAATAGCGCCGGTCCTCGGGATCCGGGTCTCGCCGAACGAGGCCGCGCCGCTCCAAATTATCGATGACCATGGTCATGTTGCTGCCGCTGCGCAATATCTTCCCGGCCAGGGTTTTCTGGCACATGGGGCCGCAATGATAAAGGCATTCCAGGGCGCCGAACTGACTGGACGTCAGCCCGGCCTTCGACGCGGCGGGCGAGGCTCTCATGACTCTTCCCGAGACGGATTCAGCCGCCCTCATCAAGTTGATGAAGGCGCTCAAAGCCCGCACGTCGCTTTCCCTGCCCGGATAGCGGCTTCCCATAGTTCGACATCAAATAATATGACGTATTACTATTATTGTCAAGGACCTCCGCGATGCGGTATGATGGATTTCGCCATGGCCCCAAGGGCTCCCCCGCCCGCCCCCAGAACGCCGCCCACGAAGGCGGATCTCGAGGCCGCCCGCCGCAAGACCGTCAGGGACGTCATCCGCCCCGGGCTCGACGTCCTCTTCGTCGGGATCAATCCCGGCCTCTACACGGCGGCGATCGGCCATCATTTCGGGAGGCCCGGCAACCGCTTCTGGCCGGCTCTCAATCTCTCGGGGCTCCTGCGCCGGCCGCTGACGCCCTATGACTCCGAATGTCTTCTCGAATCCAACTTAGGCATCACCAACATCGTCGCCCGCGCCACCGCGAGGGCCGACGAACTGAGCCGGGAAGAGCTGCGGCGGGGCGCCCGGATCCTCATGCGCAAAATCCTGCGCTTGAAGCCCCGCCAGGCGGCCTTCCTGGGCCTGGGGCTCTACCGGGACGCCTTCGACCGCCCCCGCGCCCGCGTCGGCCTCCAGCGAGAGACGATCGGCGCCACCAAGCTTTGGGTCTTTCCCAACCCAAGCGGGCTCAACGCCCACTGGCATATCCCGGATTACGCGCGGATGTTCAGGCGTCTGAAATCGTCCGGCCGCGAATAGTACAATGAAAGCGTTCGGCTCTCCGAATCTCGGCCATCGGCGCGGCTTTTTCTTGTTTCCGCCGTCGCCGAACGCTGACGGCTGAGCGCTGAATGCCCCCTTTATGAACGAGCCCGCCCGGATCACCGCCGTCATCCCCGCGCGCTACGGCTCGAAGCGATTCCCGGGAAAGCCTCTCGCCCTCGTCAAGGGAGTCTCCCTGCTCCAGCGCGTCTGGGCCTTGTCGAAGGCCGCGCCGGGGATCGACCGCGTCCTTGTCGCCACGGACGACGAGCGCGTCCTGGCGGAGGCCCGGGCCTTCGGCGCCGAGGTTGTGATGACCTCGCCGGATCTCCCAAACGGCACCGCCCGGGCTCTCGCGGCCATCGAGCGCGCCTCCCCCCTTCCAACCCACGTCGTCAACGTCCAGGGCGACGCTCTCCTCACGCCGCCCTGGGTCATCGGCTCCTTGGCCCGGGCGATGCGCGATGCTCCCGAAGCCGCGATTGTCACGCCGGCCGTGCGTCTGACGACGGCCTCCTACGATCAGCTCCTTCAAGCCAAGATGGACAGCCCCTCGAGCGGCACGACCGTCGTCTTCGACCGCCGCTTCAACGCCCTCTATTTCTCAAAACGCGTCATTCCCTTCCTGCGCGACGCATCCGGCGAGCCCCCCGTCCACCGCCACATCGGCCTCTACGGCTACCGCCTTGACGCCCTGCGCCGCTACGCGGAACTTCCCGCGGGGCCGCTCGAAAAGGCGGAGCAGCTCGAGCAGCTGCGCGCCCTCGAAAACGGCTTGCCTATCCGGGTCGTCCTGACCGACTACCGCGGCAGAACGCACTGGTCGATCGACAACCCCCAGGACGTCGCGGCGGCAGAAAAGCTCATCGCCGCCGAGGGAGAGCTCCTCGCGTCCTACGACGGCAGCCTCCGCTGGAAGGATTAAGACGATGCGCCTTCTCCTCGCGCGCCACGGCCCCACGTTCGAGAAGGGACAAACGCCCTTCTACGTCGGCGCCCGAACCGACCTCCCGCTCACGGCCGAGGGCCGCGATCGCGCCCGGGCCTTGGCCCGGGCCCTCGAGGCATCGCATGCTTTTCCCGCGATCGTCGCATGCGGCCCTCTCAAGCGCACCCTCCGGCACGCCCAGATCGTCTGCGAGGCGCTCTCCCTGCCGGCGCCTCTCGTCGATCCCCGCCTCACCGAGCTCGATTACGGGACGTGGGAAGGCAAGACGCACGCCGAGGTCGACGCCATGAATGGCGGTCCCGCCGCGCGGGAGGCCTGGGATAAAAAGCGGCGGCGCCCCGCGGGCGCGGGATTTTCCCCCGACGAAGCCCGGCTGGAGCGCGACGTATCGAGCCTCGTCGCGGAGCTATCCGCCCGGGCGCCCGGGCGGACGCTGGTGCTTCTCGTGAGCAGCAACGGGCTCCTGGGCGCCTTCCTCAAATCCGTTCCGGGCGCCTACGAGCGGGCCCTTGAGGCCGAAGCCCTCAAGACCGCGCCGGGCCGCTGCGGCGGCATCGTTCTCGACGGCGAACGCCGGGAAGCCGTCTTCTGGAACCAGAAGCCGGAAACGATGGACCTCCGCCTGCTCCTGTGAGAGCACTCGGTGCCTGGCATTAAGTTTTTAAGTTATTCCGGCGGCGATTGAATAGATAAAATGAAGGCTGTTCGAGCATGGCCCGCAACGACTGGATGAAGCTCAAGAAGCGGCTGGTCGGCGCCAACGTCGCTCGCGGAAGACTCCTCGTGGGCCTTGATTTCGACGGCGTCATCTCGGAGATCACCCCCCACCCAGCCCACGCCACCCTCTCGCCGCGAACCGCACAGGCGCTCCAGGAACTCAGCGGCC